>JBBQCQ010000118.1:0-8602 GCA_038318835.1 Gemmatales bacterium
TGTCGGCGTTGCGTTTACCCCGCGGGGGGGGGTTGGGCCCGCGCGGGGGGGCTCCCCCGGCGCGCCTCCGGGGGGGGGGCCCGCCCCGCTACCCCCGGGGCCCCCCCCCCCCCCGGCCTCGCCAAGATTGATACAGTGACAGTTGCCATGAGCACGCCACCTGAACTTCGCGATGCCCTTCGCGCGATCTACGCCGAGGTCGATGCCGCCGTCGCGCTCGCGGCACCGCGCTGCGATGCCTCCGGCCGCTGCTGCCGGTTCACCGAGTACGGGCACACGCTGTTCCTCAGTCACTTCGAGGCCGAGATTCTGCTCGCCGCCGGCCTGCCGTTCGCGAAGCCGGTCACGCGGGACGGCTGCCCGTTCCAGGTGGACAACCTCTGCACCGCCCGCGACCATCGGCCGGTCGGCTGCCGCATTTATTTCTGCGACCCCGCCTTCCAAGATCAACAACAACCGCTGACGGAAATCGCCCTGACAAAGATGAAAAATCTCGCCGACACCTTCGGCACCGGGTGGCGGTACGCGCCGCTGCACGTATTCCTGAATGAAGCCGACCCGCCGCCGGCCGCCCCGTCGAGTCGTGTTCCCCTGCCGCTCATCGCGTGAGGTTTCGCCATGCGTTCGCTCGCACTGCTGATGATGGTTTCCGCCTCCGCGACCGCTGCCGACTGGCCGCAGTTCCTCGGGCCGAACCGCAACAACACGACCACGGAGACCGTCGCCGCCTGGACCGGCGACCCGAAGGAGCTGTGGAAGCACCCGGTCGGCGAGGCACATGCCTCGCCGGTGGTGGTTGATGGTGTGGTGTACGCCTTCTACCAGCCGAAGGGGAAGAACACCGACGCCCTGGCGGCGTTCGACGCCAAGACCGGCGAGCAAAAGTGGGAGAAGAGTTACGACCGCGAACCGCTCGATCTGCTGTTCGGCAACGGCCCACGGGGGACGCCGGCGGTGGCCGATGGCCGGGTGTTCACGCTCGGCAGCACCGGCGTGCTGGCCGCGTGGGACGCCAAGACGGGTGAGGTGGCCTGGAAGGTGGACACGCTCAAGATGTTCGCGGCCGAGAATCTGTTCTTCGGCATCTCCGGCTCGCCGCTGGTGGCCGACGGCAAGGTGTTCGTGAACGTCGGCGGCAAGGGGGCCGGCGTGGTCGCCTTCCACTGCAAGACCGGCGAGGTGGCCTGGAAGGCGACCGACGACAACGCCAGTTACTCGTCGCCGATCACTGTCGGCACCGGCAAGGCGGCCGAGGTCGTGTTCCTCACGAAGCAGTACCTCCGCGGGCTAGGCGTGGCCGACGGCGCGGAGAAGTGGAAGGTGCCGTTCCAGGACAAGAGCAGCGAGAGCGCGACCACGCCGCTGGTCGTCGGCGAAAGCCTCGTGGCCAGTTCCGTCACCCGCGGGTCGGAGTTGTTCACGCTCACCCTCGGCGAGAAGCCGGGCGTCACGTCGGTGTGGAAGAAGCCGAAGCTGAACTGCTACTTCTCGACGCCGGTGGCGGTGGGCGACGACCTGTACATGCTCAACGGCGTCCTGAGCATCACACCGTCGATCACGCTGCGGTGCGTGGACGCGAAGACGGGCGCGGTGCGGTGGGAGAAGACGAACGTCGGCGGCTATCACGCGGCCCTCGTCCACACCGGCGACAACAAATTGCTGATGCTCGACGACAAGGGCGGCCTGACGCTGTTTCAGCCGGACCCGAAGGAGTACAAGCAACTGGCGAAATCGAAAGTGTGCGGCCCAACCTGGGCACACCCGGCCCTCGTGGGCAACGTAGTGTATCTGCGGGACGAGAAGCAACTGCTGGCGATCGAACTGCCGGCGAAGTAAGGCGACGATCTACTTGCGCGGTCGCCGTGACAGTCCGACGGACGCAATGTACACCGTCTGTGTCCTGGTCCACGCGGAAGTGGACCCCCAAGACGTCGCCATACCAGAGCCGCCAGTCCGGCTTCCGTGACTCGCCCACGTCGAGCGGGACACGACGCAGTGCGTAGTCGATCCAGTCCGAGGCGGACTGGATGCGTTGCGGATCGTCCGCCTGTGCGACGACGGCGGACAACTGCCCGAAGGCTTCGGGCGACCAGTAAACGAGGAAGGTCATTTCCAGCCCAGCCGCTGCTTCACTTCCTCGTAGGTCAAGCCGGGCATCGACGTCCGGCGATCAAGTTCTTCTTGTGTGACGTCCGGCTCCCACGGCACGAGAGGTGCATTCGGGGTGAGATCACCCTGTGGATAAATCTTCGCCAGCGAACGGCCTGAATCGTCGCAGATTTCCACATTCTGACCCTTCGCCCGCAACTCGGGCAACAACTTCTCGAGATCGGCGAGTGTGCCGATCATTTCCCCGCCGACGTAGAGCGCGACCATGTGATACCCTCCTGACGCGAGTATAACCGATTCAGTACGCCCGCGCGAACACGACCCGCTTCTCGCTCGGTTGGCCCGTGACCATGCACGTACCGGCCTCGGGCGGGCCATCGAACGGGATGCACCGGATCGTTGCCTTCGTCTCCTCCTGAATCTTGTCTTCGGTCGCCCGCGTGCCGTCCCAGTGGGCGTAGATGAACCCCGGCTGCTCGATCATCTGCTTGAACTCGTCGTAGCTGTTCGCCGTGCGGGTCGTCGATTCGCGGTGCGACTTGGCCTTCTCGAAAAGCGACTTCTGAATGTCCCGCAAGAGCGTGTCGATGTACCCCGCCGCGTCGGCGAGCGGGATGCCGAACTTCTTGCCGTCCTTGCCGGGCACGTCGCGGCGGGCGACGGCACACGCGGCCTTCTCGATGTCCTTCGGCCCGATCTCGACCCGCACCGGCACCCCGCGCAGTTCGTACTCGGCGTACCGATAGCCGGGTTGCTTGTCGAACATCGTGTCGATCTTCACGCTGATCGGCTCGTAGCCGTAGAAGTCGTCGCGGGGGATCGCCCGCAGTTCGGCCGCGAGTTTCTCAGCCGCGGCGATGCTCGGCCCGCGCTCGGCGTCGGTGCGGCCGAGGGGGCAGATGGCGACGTGCAACGGGGCCAACCGCGGCGGCACCACCAGGCCGTTGTCGTCCGAGTGCGTCATAATCAGGCCGCCGATCAGCCGCGTGCTCACGCCCCAACTCGTCGCCCAGGCGAATTCCTTCTTGTTGTCGGCCGTCGTGAACTTCACATCGAACGCTTTCGCGAAGTTCTGCCCGAGGAAGTGGCTGGTGCCGGCCTGCAACGCCTTGCCGTCTTGCATCAGCGCCTCGATGCAGAGCGTGTAGATCGCACCGGGGAACTTCTGCCCGTCGCTCTTCGGCCCGACGAGCACCGGCATGGCCATGAATTCTTCCGCGAACTGCTGATAGACGCGGACCATCCGGTGCGTCTCTTCCTCGGCCTCCTTCCCGGTGGCGTGGGCCGTGTGCCCCTCCTGCCACAGGAACTCGGCCGTGCGGAGGAACAGCCGCGTGCGCATCTCCCACCGCACAACGTTACACCACTGATTGATGAGCAGCGGCAAGTCGGCGTGGCTCTGAATCCACTTCTTGTACGTGTTCCAGATGATCGTCTCGGAGGTCGGCCGGATGATGAGCGGTTCTTCGAGCTTCGCCTCCGGGTCGACGTGCAGCGGCACGCCCTTGTCGGCCTTCAGCCGGTAGTGCGTGACGACGGCGCACTCCTTCGCGAAACCTTCCGCCATCTCCTCTTCCTTCGCCAGATAGCTCATTGGGATGAACAGCGGGAAGTAGGCGTTGACGTGGCCGGTGTCCTTGAACAGCTTGTCGAGGCCGCGCTGCATCTTCTCCCAGAGAGCGTAGCCGGTCGGCTTGATGACCATGCACCCGCGGACGTCGGAGTTGTCGGCAAGGCCGGCCTCCTGCACCACGTCGAGATACCACTGGGGATAGTCCTTCGCACGCGGCGTGATCTTCTCGGCCATGATCGGTGTCCTGAAAGCGGGGGCGTGTACAGAAGCGATTGTTATAGGACCGCCGAGGTTCGCGGGCGTCGGTCTGGTTCGCGGCCGCCGCCGGTGGTACGCTGACGGTGGAGGTGCCGATTCATGACGACCGCGACCCTGCTTGCCCCGCCACCCGCTCCCGCCGTCTCAACGGGGCCGACGCCGAAGGTGTGGACGGTGGATGAGTTCCACGACCTTAACGACCGTGGCCGCTTCGAGGGCCGTCGGGCGATGCTGATTTACGGTCAAATCTTGGAACAAGGCCCGATGAACTCGCCACACGCGATCGCCGCCACCAAGACCGAGGACACGGTCCGCGACGCGTTCGGCCGCAAGTGGCACATACGGGTGTCGAAACCGCTGGTTCTCGGCCAGACCATCGACTCACAACCAGATGTGGCCGTCATCATCGGCCGACCAAGCGACTACACGGCGCACCCGACGACGGCAGACTTGATCGTGGAGGTCAGCGACACGTCGTTCGCTTACGACACGGTCGAGAAGATGAGCCTGTACGCCGCGGCGGGCCTCCGCGAATACTGGGTGCTGGACCTGAACGCGCGTGTGCTGATCGTCCATCGCGACCCGGCTCCCGATGCGACTGCGGCGTTCGGCTTCGGGTACGCTTCGATTCAGACGCTCGGCCACACCGAGAGCGTGTCGCCGCGAGCAGTGCCGACGGCGAGCATTCGCGTCGCCGACCTGCTCCCCTGATCTTTTGCCCGACTGATTCGCGTTTCCGCGCAGTTCGTCGATTTCGTCGGCCGGTCCGTTCCTAAAATGGACTGTGTACCCACCCCGCCCGAAGATTGGATTGACGGCCGCCCGCGGTTCGATCCACAATCAGTCTGCTTTTCGAGATCGCTGACGTGAGACTCTGCCTCCTACTACTGTTCGCTGCTGTCAGTCTCGCCGGGTGCGGCCCGGCCGAAGACGTGCAGACGTACAAGGTGCCCAAGCCCATCGACGTGCCGCAGGACGAACTGGCCGGCGAGTACCAGATTCTCGGGGCGATGTTCCCCGATGACGAGCCGAAGTGGTTTTTCAAGTTCGCCGGCAAGGCGAGCGAACTGGCCCCCTACGCGGCCGACTTCGAGAAGATGATGGCCACGGTGCGGTTCCCAAACGGGCTGAAGAATCAGCCGACGTGGGACAGCCCGCCGGGGTGGGAGACGCTGCCCGGCCGCAACGACATCACGCTCGGCGTCATCAAGCCGGATGCCGCCAAGCCGAACCTGGAAATCACGCTCTCGATTGCCGACGGCGGGGCCGTCGGCAACCTGACGCGGTGGGCCGTGCAGCAACTCGGCCAGGAGAAGTTCAACGCCGCGATGGTGCCGAAGGTCACGCGGCCGATCGCCGGCGACAAGGTGGGCGGCACGTTCGTCAACCTCCGCGGCCCGAAACTGAACATCGGCGGACCCATGATGATGGGGAAGCCACGCTCGTAACACTCCCCGCCCCCGAGGCACTCGACCCGTCATGGCCTTCCCAGACGAACCCGCCGCCGTTCCCTCCCCGACCCTCTGGCAGACGGTGCAAACGGTCCTCAAACCGCTCGCATCTTTGCAACTGACCGTCGTCCTGTTCTCGCTGTCGATGCTGCTGGTGTTCTTCGGCACCCTCGCGCAGATGAACGACGGCATCTGGACTGTCGTCGAACAGTATTTCTGGTCGATGGTCGTCTGGGTGCCGCTCGACCTGCTCGCGAAGTTCGGCCAGGTGTTCTTCTTCCTGCCGCCGAACACGCACCTGCCCGGCTCCTTCCCGCTGCCTGCGGGCAAGTTGCTCGGCTTCGCGATGCTCTTGAATCTGCTCGCGGCGCACACCGTCCGCTTCCGCGTCAGTTGGCGGCGGGCTGGCATCCTCGTCATTCACTCCGGCTTGATTCTCTTGTTCATCGGCGAAGCGATCACCCGCACGGCCCAGGTCGAACAGCGGATGATAATCAACGAGGGCGAGTCGGTTAACTTCTCCGAGGACAACCGGCGGTACGAACTCGCCTTCGTGCGCGCGATGCCCGACGGCGATCAGGTGACGGCCGTGCCGCAGGCGCGACTGGTGCCCGGCGAGCGAATCAGCCACCCCGACTTGCCGGTGGACCTGGAAGTGTTGGAGTACATGCCGAACTCGGAGCTGGCGAAGACCGAGGGGCAGACCAACCTCGCGACGGCCGGGGCCGGCACGGAAGTCGTCGCCAAGAAGCTCGCGGTGGTGTCCGGCGTGGACATGGAGAAGCGCGAAGACGTGCCGAGCATGTACATCCGCTTCCTCGACAAGACCACCGGCGCCGAGGCGGGCACGTACCTGTTCTCGCGGTTCCTGAAGCCCGAACCGCTGACGTTCGGCGGCGAAAAGATGACGGCGGTCATGCGGAACATCCGCTACTACAAGCCGTTCACGATCCACCTGATCGACTTCAAGCACGACAAGTACACCGGCACGGAAAGCCCGAAGAACTACTCCAGCGACGTGCGGCTGATCGACCCCGAACGCGGCGTCGATCGCGTGCAGCGGATCGCGATGAATGAGCCGCTGCGCCACCGCGGCGAGGCGTTCTACCAGCACAGCTTCGACCGCGCCACCGAGGCGTACACCGTCCTGCAAGTGGTGCGAAACCCCGGTTGGATGATCCCGTACATCTCCTGCCTGATGGTCGGCCTCGGTCTGACGTTCCACTTCGGCATGTACCTGTTCAAGTTCCTCCGGAAGACCGTGAATCGACCGGTCGCACCGCTCGGCGAAGTCGCCCGTGAGGACGCCGAAGAAGGGGCCGGCGACCCGTTCCGCCAGTGGATGCCGTGGGCGGCGGTGGCTCTCGCGGCCATCTACGTGCTCGCTCACGCCGGGCGGATGTACCCGGCGAAGGAGCCGTACAACTTCGTCGCCGCGGCCAACCTGCCGGTGATCGACGGCGGCCGCGTGAAGCCGCTCGACACGTTCGCCCGCGTGAGCCTGCGGATCGTCAGCGGTCGCGAGACCTTCAAGGACACCAACGGCGACAGCCAGCCGGCCATCAAGTGGTTCTTCGACCTGGCCACGAGCGGGCAAAGCATTCGCACGAAGCCGGCCGGCGAATACAAGGTGCTGAAGATCGAGAACGATCAAGTGCTGGCCACGCTCGGCCTCGAACAGCGGTCGGGCTTCCTGTATGCGATCAAGGAACTGAACGCCGAGAAGTTCGACAAGCTCATCACCGATGCGCGGAAGGCCCGAAAGAAGCGGGCCGAGAAGCAGGAAATCGACCTGTACGAGGCGAAGGCCATCGAGGTCGCCAACCGGCTCGAACTCATCCTGGCCATCAGCACGATGTCGGCTCCGCTTGTGGTCCACGGCCCGAAGGGGGAGGACGACTACGTCAACCTGCCCGATGCCCTCGAAGACCTGCGGCGGGTGGTCGCCCAGAAGATCATGGAACAGAGCAACATGACCGACGGCCAGGTACTGAAAGACTTGCCGCCGGCCCAGATGGAGAAGTTCGAGACTGACTTCGGCCGGGAACTCTCCGACCGTATCGACGCGAACGCCGGCCTGAAGTTGTGGACGCAACTGCTGCGAGCCTACGCGACCAAGAAGCCGGAGGAGTTCAACAAACTGCTGGCCGATGAGGCTCCGAAGGTCGCGGTGCAGGGGGTGACGCCCGAGACGACGCGGATGAAGCTGGAGACGTTCTACAACGCCTTCGCGCCGTTCTACGAGTGCATCGGCCTGTACGTCGGCGTGATCCTGCTTTGCATCGCGAGTTGGTTCGGCCACACGGAAGCGTTCCGCAAGTCGGCCTTCTGGCTGATGGTGCTGACGGCCGTCATCCACGGGTCCGCGCTCATCGCCCGTATGGCCATCCAGGACCGCTGGCTGGTGTTCGTCACCAACCTCTACTCGTCGGCCATCTTCATCGGCTTCGGGTGCGTCCTCCTCTGCCTGTTCCTGGAACGCGTCTACTCCATCGGCATCGGCAACCTGCTCGGGGCGGTCCTCGGCCTGCTGACGACGATCGTCGCCCACCAGATCGGGGCCGGCGGCGACACGCTCGAGATGATGCAGGCCGTGCTGGATACGAACTTCTGGCTGGCCACGCACGTCACCTGCGTGACCTTCGGCTACACGGCCACCTTCGTGGCCGGGGCACTCGGCATCGCTTACGTGATTGCCGGGTTGTGTACGCGGGCGATCACGCCGGAAGTGAACAAGGCGTTCAACAACATGCTCTACGGCGTAGTCGCATTCGCCACGCTCTTGAGCTTAGTCGGCACCGTCCTCGGCGGCATCTGGGCCGATCAATCGTGGGGCCGGTTCTGGGGCTGGGACCCGAAGGAGAACGGGGCCGTGCTGATCGTCATCTGGAACTCGCTGATCCTTCACGCTCGGTGGGCCGGCCTGGTGAAGACCCGCGGCATGGCGCTGCTCGCCATCGCCGGCAACATGGTGACGGTGTGGAGTTGGTTCGGCACGAACCAACTCGGCATCGGCCTGCACGCCTACGGGTTCGACAACACGCTGGCAATGGTGTGTACCGGCCTCTGGGTGTCGCACGCCCTACTCGTCGGCGTTGGCCTGATCCCGCAGGAATACTGGATGAGCCACCGCCCGCAGCCGAAGGCGGTTTCCGTCAAGCTCGCACCGATGGCCGTGCCGATGGACCGCCAAGGGAACCCGAAGGTGAAG
>JBBQCQ010000119.1:0-8598 GCA_038318835.1 Gemmatales bacterium
CAATAAAGGGTGAGTTGGCCGAGGCCGAGGCGGCAGCACTCGTCGACGATGTCGCGAACGATCTGCGTGCCGCGGGCGTGGCCGGCGAACCGCGGTTCGCCGCGCTCGACGGCCCACCGGCCGTTGCCGTCCATGATGACGGCGATGTGCCGCGGCATCCGCTCCGGGTCGAGGCCGACGGATCGGACGTGGGCGGCAGCTTCGGCAGGGGTGAACGGCATGAGGAGATTTTACAGTGAAGTGAGGCAACACATAACCGCAGGTTGTTTACTTGAGGCCGAGCATGGGTGATGCGAGAAGTCCAGCGGCGCAGAATAGCAACAAAGGCCCAATCCCACGGGCATTTTTCACGGCGTTGTCTAGCGGGGGGCCAGGCTTCGCCCCGATCAATATCGATTGTGGTGGGATGACCCCGAAGCCTATGAGCCTTGCGGCCGTGCCGAGGAATAACATGACGTATACTTCAATCATTCTCTAACACCCCCAACTAATGCTACTCATCTGGTGTGGCTTTCAGAGAATGATCGTCTGGTCGCGGTCCGGGCCGATGGAGACGAAGGACACCATCTTGCCCATCAATTCGCCGATGCGATCGACATACTTCCGTGCGGCGGCGGGCAGGTCCGCCAGTTTGCGAACGTTCGTGATGTCCTCGTCCCAGGCGGGAACCGTTTCCAGCACTGGCTTGCACCGCTCCAGTTGGAACGCGTCGCTCGGGAAGTGCGTGATCCGCTGGCCGTCGAGTTCGTAGGCGGTGCAGATTTTCAGTTCGGTCAGGCCGCTCAGCACGTCGAGCAGCATCACCGCGACTTCGTCCACACCAGCCAGCTTACTCGTGTAGCGGGTGGCGACGGCGTCGAACCAGCCGACGCGACGGGGGCGGCCAGTAACGGTGCCGAATTCGCGGCCGATGGTGCGGATGCGGTTGCCGATGCCCTCGGGCCCGTCGTCGAGTTCCGTCGGGAAGGGGCCACGGCCGACGCGGGTGGTGTACGCCTTCAAGATGCCGATAATCCTCGTCACTTCGCGAGACGGCACGCCGGTTCCCGGCCAGATGCCGGACGGCAGACTGCTGGAACTCGTGACGTAGGGGAACGTGCCGTGATCCACGTCGAGCAAACTGCCCTGAGCGGCCTCAAAGAGAATCTTCTTACCGCCCTCGAGGGCTTCGTGCAGCAGCCGCGCGGTATCGGTTACGTGTGGCTTCAGTCGCTCGGCGTAACCGAGGTATTCGTCGCACAGTTTCCTAGCATCGAACGTCTTCGCGTCGGCCCGGCCGTCGGCGAATGCGCTGATGAAGCGATTCTTGTTCGGCACAATGTACTTCAACCGCTCGGCCAGATAGTTCGGGTGCAGCAGGTCCCCGACGCGAATGCCAAACCGTCGCCCGACCTTGTCCTGATAGCACGGGCCGATGCCGCGGCCGGTCGTGCCGATCTTGCCGTCGCCTTCCGCTTCGGCCAGGCGTTCCTCTTCCATGTGGTACGGGAAGATCACGTGTGCGTGATCGCTCACGACGAGGTTCGCCCCGACCTCGACGCCGCCGGTGCGGAGCTTATCGACTTCCTCAATGAACCGCGGCGGATAGACGACCACGCCGTTGCCGATGACCGACATCACGTGCGGCTTCAGCACGCCGGTCGGCAGCAAGGACAGCGCAAACTTGCGGTCGCCCCAAACGACGGTGTGCCCGGCGTTCGCGCCGCCGTTGTAGCGGACGACAAAGTCGTGGCGGTCGCTGAGAATATCGACGATCTTGCCCTTGGCCTCGTCGCCCCATTGCAAGCCAACGACACACGTTGCGGACATGAGAGAAATCCAGCCGGTGTAAACTCAGGGTGTGGAACCGAGCGCCGGTCGGGCCGGCACGAAGTCGGGGCGGAAGCCCAACCAACACGCTAGGTTGACCCCGCGAATGCGTCAAGTGCGGGGTGGCCAGGAAAAGCCGGCAACATACAGTTGCATCATCCCCACCCGGAGCACCTCATGTTGTCGCGACGATCCCTCCCGGCCGTGCTCGCCCTGTTCATCCCGCTACTCGCGTTGAGTCTCACGAAGGCTGACGGACCGAGGGATAATCTCACCGACAACGTTCGCCCCGTGCCGCCGAAGGGGGCCACGATCCCGGACGCCGACATGACGGAACTTAAGGCAGGGTTGGCGCAATTCCGGAGGGAACTCGACGGGTTGAAGGGTCAGGAACTGTTGCCCGACGTGGAGATTTACTATCAGGCTGTGCGGTACGCGGTCGATTTCAACGAACTGTACGTCGTCAAGGACGCGGCCGGCAAAGTGACCCGCAACGATGTGCCGACCGCGAAGGCGCAGATCAAGACCGGCCTGAAGCGTGCGCAGGAACTCCGCGACGGAAAACCGAGTTGGCCGACCGCGACGGGCCTCGTGGTCCGCGGGTATCGCTCGAAGATCGACGGCAGTCCGCAGCCTTATGGCCTCGTGATCCCGAAGGAGTACGACTTTGCCGCGACGACCAAGCACCGCCTCGACTTCTGGTGGCACGGCCGCTTCGAGAACAACCTCGAACTTTCGTTCATCGCGGAGCATGAACGCAGCGCAGGACAGTTCACCCCCGCCGGGGCGATTGTCGTCCACCCCTACGGACGGTTCAGCAACGCGAACAAGTTCGCCGGCGAAGTCGATTCGCTCGAAATCCTGGCCCACATGAAGAAGCACTACCGCATCGACGAGAGCCGCATCGTGGCCCGTGGGTTCAGCATGGGCGGGGCGGCGTGCTGGCAGTACGCGGTTCACTTCCCGACGCTGTTCTGTGCGGCCGCGCCGGGGGCCGGCTTCGCGGAAACGCCGGAATTCCTGCGAGTTTATCAGTCGGAGAAGATCGAACCGACGTGGTACGAGAAGAAGCTGTGGCACCTCTACAACGCCACCGACTACGCCCTGAACGTGTACAATTTGCCGACGGTCGCCTACAGCGGCGAGATCGACAGCCAGAAACAAGCCGCCGACGTGATGGCCCGCGAGATGAAGAAGGTGGGCCTGGAACTGACGCACATCATCGGCCCGAAGACCGGCCACAGCTACGAGAAGAACGCGAAGGCGGAAGTGATCCAGAAGGTCGATGAGATCGTGGCGAAGGGCAAAGACCCGATGCCGAAGGAGATCAAGTTCACGACGTACACGCTGCGGTACAACGAGTGCGCCTGGCTGCGGATCGACGGCCTGGAAAAGCACTGGGAGCCGGCGACGGTCGTTGGCAGCCTGAAGAATGACAAGTTCGCACTCGAAACCAAGAACGTCACGGCCCTGACGATAACCTCGCCCCTCAAAACGGCCGGCATCGACATCGATGGCTCCTTCGTGACCGCCTATGCACCGATTGATGAAAGCAAGCCGAAGGACAAACCCACTACGATCTCCTTCGTCAAGACGGCTGAGGGGTGGAAGGTGTCGCGAAAGTCATTGAACGCCCTCGTGAAAGTTCACGGTCTGCAAGGCCCGATCGACGACGCCTTCATGGACGCCTTCCTGATGGTCAAGCCGACCGGCACGCCGATGAACGAGAAGATCGGCCAGTGGGTGGACGGCGAGATGAAGCACGCCGTCACGCAATGGCGGAACCAGTTCCGCGGCGATGCCCCGGTGAAAGCTGATAAGGACATCGCTGAGGATGACATCAAGAACAACAACCTCATCCTCTGGGGCGACCCCAAGAGCAACGCGATTCTCGCGAAGATTGCCGACAAACTGCCGATCAAGGAATTCGGCGATTCGGCCGTGCAACTGCTCATCTACCCGAACCCGCTGAATCCGAAGAAGTACGTCGTGCTGAACAGCGGGTTCACGTACCGCGAGTACGACTACCTGAACAACGCGCGGCAGGTGCCGAAGCTGCCGGACTACGCGGTGGTGGACGTGACCACTCTGCCGAACTCGCGGTGGCCAGGCAAGGTCGTGCGGGCCGGGTTCTTCGACGAACAATGGAAGTTGCAAGCCGACGACGGCCAGGGTGGCAAGTAACCGACGCTCCCCGACATTCGAGGTTGATCCATGACGGTCGCCCGGTTCGCCCGGTTCTTGCTCCTGCTGTCGCCAGCTCTCGGCCTGATGGCGGCCGTGATCTGGTTCGTCGCCAAGCCGACCGGCACCCCCGCGACCGGCGGTGGCGAACCGGCCAGCGACAAGGGCGGAAAGCTCGTTGTTCTCGTCGCGTTCGACCAGATGCGCGGCGACTACCTCGAACGCTGGAAGCAGCACTTCGGCCCCGACGGTTTCGAGAAGCTCAAACGCGAGGGCGTCTGGTTCTCGAACGTCCACCTGCCCTACGCCGCATCCTCGACGGCCCCAGGCCATGCATCGCTCGTCACGGGCGTGCCGCCGTCCGTTCACGGCATTATCGAGAACCGATGGTTCGAGCGGTCGCGGGGGAAGGTGGTCACGTCGTGTACCACCGACGAGGCCTACGAGCGCGTTCCGCCGCTGGACGCGGCCGTGCGCGAGCGGTGGCCGGCCCTCGCCCCGACGCGACTGCTGGCCCCGACGGTCGGGGATGAACTTCTAGAACAGCGGAAGGGCGAAGGCCGAGTGTTCAGTCTGTCGTTGAAGGATCGCTCGGCCGTGCTGATGGGCGGCAAAGAGCCGAACGGCGCATACTGCTACGATTCGAGCGTCGGCGAGTTTCACACGTCGAGCTACTATCGCAAGTCGATGCCGGCCTGGGCGGACGCCTTCGACCGCTCGCGGGTCGTCGCCCGCTGGGGCGGGAAGGTGTGGGATCGCTTCGGCCCGCCGGCTATTTATGATGCCGTCGGCCCCGACGACATGCCGGGGGAGGGCGGTTTGATTTACCTCGGCAATCGGGTTTTCCCACACCGCCTACCCGAAGTCAACGATCGAGGGGTCAACTACAACCGCGCGATTGAGGCCTCGGCTTACGGCAACGAATTGCTCTGGGAGTTCGTGAAGGCCGCCATCGGCGGCGAGAACATCGGCCGCAACGGCACGACCGATCTCTTGTGTGTCAGCTTCAGCACGAACGACATCATTGGCCACGCGTTCGGCCCCGATTCGCAGGAAGTATTCGACATCACGCTGCGGTCCGACAAGCTGATGGCCGACATGCTCGCGTATCTCGATCAGCACGTCGGTCCGGGTCGGTACTCGCTGGTTATGTCGGCCGACCACGGCATTTGCCCGCTACCGGAAGTCGAGGTCAAATCGCACCCGGACGCCCGACGGATCAAACTTTCGGATGTTCTCGGCGGCCTCGATGGGCACCTCGACAAAGTTTTCGGACAGAAAGACGGCGTGCCCGGCCAATGGGTCGAACGGGACGCCCCGGCCCGCGATTGCCACCCGTGGATTTACCTGAATCGTCGCACCATCGACGCCCTCGACAAGACACCCGCCCAGGTCGAAGAAGCGGCCGCCGCGTGGCTCCGCGAACGATCGACGCCTATGACCGTGTTCACCCGCACGCAACTCGTCAACGGCACCTTCCCGGAGGCCGAGAAGGAGTTCGGCCGGATGGCGCAACTGTCCTTCCACCCGGACCGCGCCGGCGACGTGTACATCATCCCGCCGGCGTACTACCTCATTCTCGGCACGCTCTCGCAGGGCACGGACCACGGTACGCCGCACGAATATGATCGGTACATCCCCGTTCTCGCCTACGGAGTGGGTGTGCCGAAAGTCGGCGAGCGCAAGGAGGCTGTCAGTTCGCTAATCGTCGCCCCGTACCTGTCGCAGCTGCTAGGTATTAACCCCCCCGTCAAGGCGGCCGAGAAGTTGCCCACCGGTCTCGCCAAGTAGTGCCCCCTCTCCGTATGAAGATTCCCGGATCCCGCCCCGGCAGTTCGTTTTGTCAGTTGACGATCCCGTTCGCGCACCGGACGCTAAACAGACCCCCACGATGTTTCGGAGTCACGCGATGATTTGCACCCGCTGGCTGGCGAGTATCACGGCCTTTCTGCTGGGTTCGTTTGCCGACGCTCAACAAAAGGACCTGGCGGCGGACTTCTTCAAGCCGAAGGGACCTGTGCCGAAGGTCGCCGTGACCGTCGATGCCGAGAACCTCAAGCAGATCGGCAAAGACCCGCGGAAGTACACGAAGGCATCCACGATCAAGGTGGACGACAAGACTTACACGGGCGTCGGCTTCCACTTGAAGGGGGCGGCCGGGTCGTGGCGAGACTGGAAC
This sequence comes from Gemmatales bacterium, assembly GCA_038318835.1. GTDB lineage: Bacteria > Planctomycetota > Planctomycetia > Gemmatales > Gemmataceae > Limnoglobus. The sequence continues at coordinate 6,173 of JBBQCQ010000119.1, forward strand.
GACAAGCCGGGGCTGACGCTGAACTTCAACAAGTTCACGGCCGATCAACTGTGCAACGGCATGGACAAGATGTACCTGAACAACGGTGCCCAGGACGGCACGTACCTTCAGGAACTGCTCGCGAACGAACTGGCCCTCGCCATGGGCGTGCCGGCCACCCGCTGCGCTCACGCTCTCGTCGAACTCAACGGCCGGAAGGCCGGCCTGTATGTGTTCAAGGAAGGGTTCGACTCCGGCTGGCTGAAACGGCACTTCAAGGAGAGCGGCGGCAACCTGTACGACGGCGGCTTCCTCACCGACATCAACGGCGAACTGAAGCTCGACCACGGCACCGACAACGGGCGGAAGGACTTGAAGGAGCTCGTGAAGACATGCAACGAGGGGGACGCCAAGAAGCGATACGAGGCCGTCGGCAAGCTCGTCGATGTGGACAACTTCTGTGCGTTCGCCGCCCTGCAGATTGTCACCGCCGACTGGGACGGGTACATTCGCAAGCCGAACAACTATCGCCTCTACTTCCCGAAAAACGGCGGCAAGGCAGTGTTCATCCCGCACGGCATGGATCAGATGTGGCAGAACCCCGGCGAGCAAATCTGGCACGGGTGGGGTGGCATGGTCGCACGCGCGATCCTCGACTACCCCGATGGCAAGAAGAAGACGGCCGAGAAGCTGAAGGAGATGCTGGAGAAGTACTTCACGGTCGAGAAACTGAACAAGCGGATCGACGAACTCGCCCCGCGCATTCAGGATGCTATGAAGACCATTGACAAGAACTTGGCCAAGGGGCACGAGAACGAAGTCCGCGGCCTGAAGGACCGATTGAAGCAGCGGGTAGAGTATTTGACGAAGGAATTGCCCAAGCTGAAGTGAGCCGGCCGATTCCCCGAAAGTGCGGTTTAACCGTAGGGGCGAGGCGGGTAGAATCGAGACCATTTCGACATCCCCCACCGAGCATCATCATGCCCATCACCTTCGCGTGCGACTGCGGCAAGACGTTGAAAGTCGCCGACGAGCACGCTGGCAAGCGTGTGAAATGCCCCGCCTGTAGCGGCGTAGCGATTGTACCACCGCCGGCCGCTGACGATTTTGAAGTCGTCGATGACGACCCGCCGCCGGCTACTCCCGCCATCGCCAAAGCTCGCCCGCTCGCGGTGGCGAAACCACCGAAGCCGCACGACGACTTTGAAGTCGTGGACGACGACGAACCGCCGCGAAAAAAGAAGCCTTCGGCTCGCCATGACAGTGATGATGACGACGATGACCGCCCGCGGCAGAAACGCTCGTCCCGCCGGCAAGATGACGACGATGATGAAGAAAACGATCCGCCGCGGAAAAGGCGAAAGAAAAAGCGGAAGGCGAGCCCGGCTGGCGCATCCGGCGGCAAGCGGATGCTGTACATCGTCGGGGGGATTATCGCGGTCATCGCGGGCGGTGCCCTGGCATACACCGCCTGGAACAGCGACGCCAGACGAGTGGGTAAAGCCGTCGGGCTTGGCGTTGTCATCGTCTTCGCCGGCATCGGGGCGGTATTTAATGGCCTCTCGGGCAATGTGGGCGATCCCGAAGCGGCCGATGATGATGACGACGATTGATGCCGCAAGTTTCCTACAATGGCAGAGACGCAGGGGGCCACGGCGCCCCCTGTTTCGATTCCCGGAGCGAAGGCATGGCGGACGTTCTCGAAACTCAGGTTCTCGTCATCGGCGGCGGGCCGGGCGGCTATCCGGCTGCCCTCCATGCGGCCGACCACGGCCTGAAGGTGATACTCGTCGACGAAGGCGCAAAGCTCGGCGGCGTGTGCCTCAACCGCGGCTGCATCCCGTCCAAGGCGCTCCTGCACGTCGCCAAGGTAATCCGCGAGGCCCACGAGTCATCTGACATCGGCGTGTCGTTCGGCGAGCCGAAACTCGACCTGGACAAACTGCGAAACTTCGTTCAGCAGAAGGTCGTCGGCAAACTCACCGGCGGCATCGCCCAACTCTGCAAGGGCCGCAGCGTCGAGGCCGTCACCGGTCGCGCAGAGTTCGTGGACGCCAACACAGTGCAGGTGACCGTGACCGGGGCGACCGAAAAGACGATCCGCTTCCAGCACTGCATCATCGCTACCGGCAGTCTGCCGGCGATGCCGAAGATGTTCGCGATCGGCGATGACCGCGTGATGGATAGCACGGCCGCGCTGCTGATGCCCGACGTTCCGAAGACTTTACTCGTGGTCGGTGGCGGGTACATCGGCCTGGAGATCGGCAGCATCTACGCCGCCCTCGGCACGAAGGTCACGGTCGTCGAGTTCCTCGACCGCATCCTGGCGATGGCCGACCCCGACCTGGTGAAACCGTTGGAAACCAAGCTCCGCGTGCAGTTCGAGAACATTTTCGTCGGCACGAAAGTCAATAGTCTGGAAGCGACCCGCGAAGGGATCGTTGCGA
>JBBQCQ010000120.1:0-8572 GCA_038318835.1 Gemmatales bacterium
TCGCGGCGGATCGCTTCTTCGTAAGCTCGCCGCAGTAGTTCGCCGCCCGTGAGGGCTTGCACCAACAGCAGCAGCGTCGTCCGCGGCAGGTGAAAGTTCGTGAGCAACCCGTCGAGCACGCGGAACGCGAACGGCGGATGAATGAAGATGCTCGTCTCGCCGGCGAACGGCTGCAACTCGCCGGCACTCGCGGCCGATTCGAGCGTTCGCGCGGTGGTCGTGCCGACGCCGATCACCCGCCCGCCGGTTGCCTTCGTTTGACGAATCGCTTCCACCGTGTCGGCCGGCACGTCGCACCACTCGGCGTGCATCGTGTGCTGCGTTGGGTCGTTGCTTTTGATCGGGGCGAAGGTGCCGATGCCAACGTGGAGCGTGACGCTCGCCCGTTCGACTCCCGCCGCAGCGAGGGCGTTTAGCAGTTCCGGCGTGAAGTGTAGGCCGGCTGTCGGAGCCGCGACCGAACCGGCCGTGCGAGCGTACACCGTCTGATACCGCTCCGCGTCCGGTTCCCCCGCCCGGCCGTTGCGGATGTACGGCGGCAGCGGCACCTGCCCGTACCGCCGGAGCAACTCCAGCGTCGTACCGGGTTCCTCCGGCCGCATCCGCCAGTGTTTGTCCGGCGTGCGGCCGACGAGCGTGAGTGTCAGCCCGGTGTCAGTAATCACTTTTTCGTTGGGCAGGGGGTAGCCGCGGGTCTTCGCTATCAGTTCCCATTCGCCGTCGCGGTCCCGCAAGAAGAGAGATTCCCATTTGCCGCCGGTGCCGACACGCCGCCCGATCAGGCGGGCCGGCAGCACGCGGGTATCGTTCAGAATCAGTCGGTCCCCCGCGTGCAACAGGTGCGGCAGGTCGCGGACGTGGTGGTGTTCGAGGTCGCCCGTCGCCCGCCGCACGACGAGCAATCGCGCGTCGTCGCGCTTCGCAGCCGGCTCTTGCGCAATCAGGCGTTCGGGCAACTCGTAGTCGAAGAAGAGATCGTGCATGAAAAAATGACGAAAGCCCACCCGTGGCAACGGGTGGGCTTCAGGTTCCTCCCTCGCGTTACTTGAAATTCTTCAGAAACTCGTCGAAGCCTTTCTTGTTCTTCTCGACCGACTTCTCGCCGCCGATCAGCGTCATGTAGTACTGGCCGTCCTTCGTCTCGAAGACCACGTAAATCTGGCGGAACGCTTCCTTCTTCGTCACCTTTGCGTTCGGGTCGAACGGGGCGGACTTGGACAGGAACGTGCCCTTCACATCCTGGTAGATGGCCTTCAGGGTGCCGACCTTGAACTCCTTGTCGATCGTCTCTTCGACCTTTTCCTTGCCGGTGGCTGGCTCGAACTTCGCCGTCTGACGCTTCAAGTTGGCCTCCAGACCTCCGGCACCGCCACCCTTGAAAAAGAAGATGGCCAACTCGGCGTCGGCCGCATCACCCTCGGCCTTCGGCAGTTTGAACTGCGTCAACCGCATCGTGTTCGAGGGGGCTTCTTCCTTCCAGTCGGCCGGCGTGGTGGACTTCATCCCGGCCAGTTCCACGGTCGTGCCGTCGGCGGCCGGGGTGAACCCGGCGGCAGCGAGCAGGAACAGAAACGCGGCAAGCGTGCGCATCGGCGGATCTCCTTGATTGGGAAACGACCGGGTGATTATAGGTCTCGTGTCACGTTCAGCCGCGTCAGCCATTCGCGAATCGCCGATTCCCGCTCGACCGCCGCCCGCTCGGCTTCGTCGGCCACGACCTGGCGGAAGGTCACGGTGCCGCCCGGCCGCAGTTGCGCGAGGCGATCCCGGTCGGCCCGAATGACGTGCGCGATCTTCGGGTAGCCGCCAATCGTCTGGCCGTCCACGCCGAGGACAATCGGCTGGCCGTCGTTGGTGATCTGCACCGCTCCCGGCGCGACCGGCTCGGAAATCAGTTCGCCTGGCCCTCGTTCCAGCTTTGGCCCGCGAAGCCGCACGCCCATGCGGTTGCTCGCCGGCAGCACTTCGTACACCGCGGTGAAAAACTCCTCGACCCGCAGGAACCAGTCGAACTGTGGCCCCGGCACCACGCGGAGGACCGTGGCCAACTCGTCCGCCACCGGCAGCGAGGCGAACGGCAGCGACCGTGCCCGAATCCGCGATTCGGGGCACGCGAGCACGACATCGGCCGCGATAGGGTCGAGGGCCGAGGCACTGCCCAGCACCGTCGGCCCGGTGAACCCGCCGGCCACACAGAGGTAGCCGCGGACGCCCGACGGCGTGCCGCCGACCTTGAGCACATCACCCGGTTCGAGCGTGAACGTGGTGCCGGGTTCGAGTCGCGACTTGTTCGCCACGGCGGCGAAGAACGGAGCGCCGAAGACCACGGCGGCCGTCCGTTGATCGGCCCGCAGGGTCGGGCCAGTCATCGTCAGTTCGAGGGCGAGCGTGTGTGGCGGGTTGCCGACGAGGCCGTTGCCGAGGGCGAGGGCCGAGCGATCCGCGGCCCCGCCGACGGGCACGCCGAGGTGCCGCGTCGTCGGCCGGCCGGCATCGACGAGCAGCGAGTACAGGCCGGGATCGAGGACCGTCAGCGGCATGACAGAATCTTAGAGGAAGAACAGGAATGTCGCGGCCACGAAGATCGGCAGCAGCACGGCCGCCGCGTAGGCCGTGTAGCCGAAGAACGACGGCATCTTGTACCCGTTCTCTTCGGCGAGAGCCTTCACCATGAAGTTCGGCCCGTTGCCGATGTAGGTATTCGCCCCCATGAACACCGCCCCGCAACTGATGGCGGCCAGCACTCGCGGCATCTGCGTCATCAGGTCCGGGAAGCCGTTGACGTTGCCGACGACGGTCGCGACTTCGCCCATCGTGATGTACGTCGGCGCGTTGTCCAGGCCGCTCGACAGGATGCCCGTGACCCAGAAGAACTGCCACACCTCTGTGACGCCGAGGGCCGCACCGTGCTTGTGCAGCAGGGCCAAGGCGGGGACCATGGCGACGAAGATGCCGGCGAACAGCACCGCCACTTCGAGGATCGGCCCCCACGCGAACTTGTTCAACGTGCGGTTGTGTCGTGGCGTCTTCCGCAACGAAATCAGCATCAGGGCGACCATCACGAGTTCGCACACCGGGAAGATCGGCACGACCTTCTTCGCCAGCACCGCGGCTACCACGCCGAGCAGGAGCGGGCCGTTCAACCGCAGGCCGTGGACCTTCAAGGCTTGAATTTCCCGCTCGTCACGGAGAATGTCGCCGCGCTTCTCCCGCCGGTACGCGATCGTGTCCCACACGAAGAACACCAGCAGCAACATGCCGTTGACGAACAGCCACTGCGGCCAGAGGCGGAGCGTCCACACGAAGTCGATGCCCTTGAGGAAGCCGAGGAACAGCGGCGGGTCGCCGAGCGGCGTGAGCAGGCCGCCGCAGTTCGAGACGACGAAGATGAAGAAGATCGGCACGTGGCGGGTGTTCTTCCGCTCGCGGTTCGTTCGCAGGAGTGGGCGGACCAGCACCATACTCGCTCCGGTGGTGCCGATGAAGTTCGCGAGGACCGCCCCGAAGGCGAGGAACGCGGTGTTCGTCTTCGGCCGGGCGGCGATGTCGCCCGTGACGACGATGCCGCCCGCGATGACGTACAGCGCGGCGAGCAGCACGATGAACGACCCATACTCCTGGACCGCGTGCCAGAGGTGGCCCGGCCCGTTCGGCTGGGTCAGCAGGAAGATCGCGACCGGTAGACCGATGGCGGCGGTGACGATGATCTTGTTGCGGTTGGGGTGCCACCAGTGCCCGGCCGCCAGCGGCAGCAGGGCGATGAGCGCGAGCAGCAGCGCGAACGGCCCGGCCGCCCACGCCGGCACGTCCAACGGTCCCAGTCCTTCAGCGAACAGCACCACATTTCCCCTTCTCGCGTGGCTCGGATTCCTTCCCACCGTTTGACAAAACTGGACCCATCGCGAATAGTGAACGCATTATCACATTAGAGACTTTCCCCATGACGCCGTTCACCTTCCGCGAAATGCCGATCGACCAACTCACACCGGCCCCGTACAACCCGCGACGGCCGCTGACCGCGGCGGCGTACCGGAAACTGAAGCTCAGCATCACCGAGTTCGGCCTCGTCGAACCGCTCATTTGGAATGAGCGAACCGGCCACGTCGTCGGTGGGCACGCCCGCTTGCGCATCCTCCGGGAACTGGGGTACATCACGGTGCCGGTATCGGTCGTGAACCTGACCGACGACCGCGAACGCGCTCTGAATGTCGTGCTGAACAACCAGGAAGCCCAGGGCCGATACGACCCCGCGAAGTTGCTGGACCTGCTGGAAAGCCTGGACGACGGGCGACACCTGACCGGCTTCGACGACGCCACGTTGCGGGCGCTGAAGTTGTCGCCCCTGGCGGAAACGCCCGCGGATGTGAGCGGGGATCAGATCGAGGTGACGTTGGTGGTCGCCGCGGATCGGTTCGCCGAAGTGTCATCGCGAGTGGACGAGTTGGTCCGCGAGTTCGATTTGGTGTCGCACGTGCGCCGGAAGTAACAATCCCGCCTCCCGTAACCACGCGATCTCTTCCCGCAGACTGTCGCGCACGGGCCGCGGCTTGAGACCCAACTCGGCCAGACTGCGGCTCGCGTCGAACGTCATCGTTCGGCGTGTCAACTTCACCCCGGTCACGCTCGCGGCAGGCATAGTGCCGGTGAACACGTCGGCCACGAACTCACCGAGGTAGGCGGCCGCCAGGGCGACGGGGTAGGGCACCTCCCACCGTGGCCGCGGTACGCCGCACTCGTCGGCCAGGAAGTCGAAGACCCGCTTCACCGACCAGTTCTCGGCCCCCAGCAAGTACCGCCGGCCCGGCCGGCCGACCGCCATCGCCCGCACCATTCCTTCGGCTACATCGCGGACGTCGATCAGGTTCAGGTCTGCTTCGAGGTACGCCGACCGCTTGCCGCGGCAGCAGTCGAGGATCATCTGCGTGGGGGGTGACAGGCCGGTGTCACCCGGCCCGACGGGTAGCGTCGGGTTCACGATCACCACCGGCCGCCCCTCGGCCGCCAACCGCCGGGCGTACCGTTCCGCGAGGAACTTCGACCGGCAGTACGGCCCGATCACGTCGGCCGGCGACACGTTTTGATCTTCGACAATCGCTCCGGTCTGGGCCGCCCGCGTCAGGATGCTCTCGGTGCTGCAATGCAACACTCGCTCGGCCCCCCCCGCGAGGCTTTCGTCGAGGACGTTGACGGTGCCGAGGTAGTTGACTTGCCGGAAGTGCCCGCGGCGGCGGGTCCAGAGTTGCGGGTTGGCCGCGAGATGGTAGACAAACCGGGCACCTCGCACCGCTTCGCGAATTGCACCGCGGTCGCGGATATCAGCGAAGACGACCTCGACCATGTGCGGGTGGGTCACGGCTGTGCCCGGCTTCTCGACAACGCGCACCGCCTCGCCGCGGTCGGCGAGCATCTGCACGAGGTGCCGACCGATGAACCCGCCGCCGCCGGTGACGACCGTTTTCATGCCGCCTTCCGCGAGTACAGGTCGAGCGATTTCTGCCCCGTGATGTTGGCGAACACTCGGCGGATTTGCTCGAAGCCGTCGGCAAGCAGGAACCCCGACCGCCGGCCGTGACTCTTCATGCCGAGAATGTAGTACCCCGGCTCGGCTGTTGCGAACGCCCCGGTCGGTTCGTTCACGCGGAGTTCGTTGCAGATGGTCAGGTCGGCCCGGTAGCCCACATTGGCGATGACTCGCTCGACTTCCCAACTCATCGGCTTGCCCATCACCTGCCCGGCCACGCGGAAGCCCTTGTCGGGGCCGTGCGAGATCAGTTCTTCGACGTGCGTCTGGGCGTGATACTCCAGATTGCCATCGCAGCGGCAGGCGAGGTTGTTGGCCTTCGCCGCGAGTTTGTCGCGTTCCTTCCAGGGGTCGCCCGGGATGCGCGGCAGAGGGCCGCCGCCGCGGTCGGCGTGAGTCAGCCAGACGACCCACGTCGATTGCTGTTCCTCGGCCAGCGCCGCGAGGTTGACCATCGTGGTGGCGGCCGAGTAGCCGCCGCCGATGAGGGCGATGCTCTTGCCGGCATAGTGGGCCTTTTTGCCGCCGAGCACGTCGTCCACCCAGTACGACACCTGCGGCCGGGCAGCGATCTCGCCCGCGGCGGGAATGCCAGCATCGCCGGCCCAGTTCGGCCGCGGGTAGTTGCCGGTGCAATCGAGGATCACGTCGGCCGTGTCGAACCGCTCTTGCCCCTGGGCCGTCCGCACGAGCAGACGGAACGGCGGCAGCGGCTTGGCCGCGTCGGTGGCGTCGGTCTTCCGCCAGCCGGTGCGGCCGATGGTGAGCACAGTCGTTTGCAGTTGCAGGTGGTCTTTCAGTCGCGGCGACTCGGCCAGCGGCACGAGGTAACTCTCCCGCCACTCGCGGCCCGTCACGGCGTCGCGGTCGGCCGGGAATTCCCTCTTCGGGTTCTCACGGAGGAGCGTTTCTAGGCCGAGCGTGGTGCCGTTCTGCCCGAACGGCGTGAACATCGGTACGTGGCCCCAGCGGTTCACTTGCTCGGCCACCTGGCCAGACTCGTAAAGGATGACGGGGAAATCGAGCGACCGGGCGTACAGGGCGGCTTCCAGCCCGATGGGGCCGGCCCCCAGGATGGCGATTCGCGGCAGGGGGGTCGGTTTCGGCATTCGCACTCTCCGGGCAGGAACGCGGAGAGTGTAGCGGGAAGGGGCGGAGCAGTGCAAGCCGGGGCCGGCCTCACGGCAGCGGCACGTTCTTGAAGCAGAACTCGATTTCGCGGAGGAGCGTGATCCACTCCACCAGCACCAGCTTCGTCGGCGGGCCGAGCTTCCGGCCGGTCGGCGGGGCAAATGTCACTGTCATCGTCGTTGCGCCGGGGGCCTGATTCTGGTTCGTTATGCCGGTCGTCGCGAACTTCTCGCCGTCGGCGTCGGTCACTTCCAATCGTTGGTACACCGAGTTGGCCCAGGTATAGTCTTCGTTTACCGGCTGGAGATGCTTGGCGGTGAGCGTCACCGAGAAGCCGGCCTCCGTTGGTTCGCTGACCGATTCGATGAACAATTCCGTCGTCCGACTCACGAAGGTCTGCTTCTTCACACCGGGGAGTTTGTCCACCGTCACTTCGGGTCGGGTCGCGGACAAGAGGGTGATCTTCACCTTGCCCCGAAGTTCCTTGATGACCGTTGCGTCGCGGCCCGGCCGCGATAGGTTCACGTACAGATATTGGTTGTGCCCGCGGTAATTGCTCGACTGGTAGTAGCTCGCCCGTTGGGTTGTATCGTCGGACACGATCAAGCTTGTGCCCGTGTCGTCCACTGCCTTCGTCACGACGGCCGGCTGAACGCCGACCATCGGATTCTTCGGCTCCGAATAGAGTTGCAAATTGAGGTTCAGCGAACACTGCCCCACCAACGGCAGCCCCTTCCGTGGCAGGCTGGAGAGTTGCAGCGTGCGGCTCAGGGCGACATTCGTGGCCACGAAGCGGAACGGCCCGTCGTGGCTGACGTGCGGGTCGAAGGTGTCGCTCGCATAAACGCTGATCGGCACGCCGCCCTCGCCGTTGTCGTTGATCTGCGAAGTCAGGCCGGCCGCGTCGCACACCTCATCCATCGCCTGCCAAAACGGTGTCTTGTCCCAGTTCACGGCCAGCGTTTGCTTCTCGTCGTTCGGCCCGCCGTCGATGGTGTACCCGGTCTGGCTGGCGATCGTTTTCAACAATGCGCCGATCGGCTTCGTCCCCTTGAACGTGACGACCCGCGGCAGGATCAGTTCATCTCGCTCCAACTTCGCGATCATCACTTCCAGGCGGCGTTCGATCTCCGGGTTGTCGGTCGTGGTGACCGCCCGCTTCATCACCGGCCGGGCGAGTTTGCCGAGGGCGAGCAGTTCACGCTGCGCCTGTTCGCGTTCGCGGTAGTCGGCCACGCCGAGCTTCTCGATGAAGGCAAGCGCCTTGCGTTCCGATGGGATGGGTCCGGTCGATCGGAACGGATTCTCGGCGGATGCGGGCGGCCCGAGGAGGGTACACGCGATACAGGCCGCAGGGGCGAACCGTCGGAACATGGGAACCACTCGTTCGGGCAAAAATTCCTTCAAGAAGTTGTCCGCCCCTCAAGCCTACCCGGCCGAGAACGGCCCCACAAGGGGCGAGCAGGTCGGGTTTCGGGGAAGGGAGCACGATTTGTTAAAGTTGCGCGGTCGCACCGCCGACGGCATCGGGCCGGTGAAGGGGCTGTCAGTTCTTCGGGCGAATGGTGATCGTCAGCGGGTCGAGCCAGTGCTTGGCGGTGGCGTCGTAGTACAGATACGCGCGGCTGGCGGGGCCGTGGAATTCGCCAGGGATGTCGGCGATCAGATCGAACGAAAGGTCCACCACTTGCTTCGGGCCGAGGCCGCGCCAGTAGAGCACGAGTTCGCGGCCGTTCTGCTCCCAATAGCTCACTGCGGCCTCGCCCTTCGCCGGCTTCGCAGTCAAGTCCTTGAGTTGCTTAAAGTCCGGCGGCAACTTCAAGCCGGCAGGCAGCCCGACGATGGCGACGGCCATGCCGGTGTCCTTCGTGTCGATGTTCTGAAGTCGCACGTTCAGCCGCACCGTGCCGCCCTCGGCCA
>JBBQCQ010000121.1:0-8570 GCA_038318835.1 Gemmatales bacterium
GACGACCCACCGCAAGGCGCTCATCGAACTGCCCCGCGACCACGGCAAGAGCACGCAAGTGTGCGGCCGCATCTTGTGGGAACTCGGCCATCGGCCGAATTTGCGGGTGAAACTCGTCTGCTCGACCGACGCACTCGCCGCCGAACGTACGCGGTTCCTCCGCGACGCCATCCGGGGCAACGTGCGGCTCCAGATGGTCTTCCCGCACCTGCGGCCGGCGACGCCGTGGGCGGCCGATGCCTTCACGGTCGTGCGACCGGCCGACGTGATCGGGCCGAGCGTGGCCGCCTTCGGCGTCGGGTCGGGTTCCACCGGCGCGCGGGCGGACTTGCTGGTGTGCGACGACGTGGTGGACGTGGCCGCGGTCGCGAGCCGGGCCGAGCGGGACAAGGTCACGGGGTTCTTCCACGACAACTTGCTGAACCTGCTGGAACCCGACGGCCGATTTTGGGGGCTATTCACGCCGTGGCACGCCGACGATCTGAACGCGCGGCTGAAGAAGAACGGGGCGTTCGCACACTTTCGCAAGGCCATCGGGCCGGACCTGGAACCGGTGTGGGTCGAAAAGTGGCCGCGGGAGAAGCTGGACGAACGCCGGCAGGAGATCGGGGCGGCCGCGTTCGCTCGCGGCTATCGCCTGACGCCCATCGCGGAGACGGAAATCCTGATCCGGCCGGAGTGGGTGAAGTTCTGGAGCGAGCCGCTGGCGGCGTTCGAGCAGGTGATTCTGTCGGTAGACCCGGCCGTGTCGGCGAAGGCGAAGGCCGACGCGAGTGCGCTTGTGGTCCTCGGCCGCACCGGCAACGCGATTCACTGCCTGGCGGCCGTCGCCCGGCGGGTGGCGTCGCCGGAACTGGTGATGCTGATCGCTGACGCGGACCAACTCTGGCGGCCGGACGTGATCTTGTTCGAGGTGAACGGCGCGTTCGCGGCACTGCGGGACTTGCTGGTTCACAAGACGAGTTTCGGCCCGCGGATTCAGGGCGTCACGCAGACCCGCGAGAAGGCGGCCCGCGTGAGTGCGTTCGCGGTGACGGTCGAGAACGGCTGCTTCCGGCTGAAAGCCGACGGCACGCAAGACGAGTTGTTCCGCGAGATGACGACGTTCCCGTTCGGCGACCACGACGACCTGGTCGACGCGGCCGCGACCGGCACGAGTTACCTGCTCCGCGGGGCAGGGGAGCCGCGGATTTGGATTTGATGACTGTAGCCGCAGGCTTTAGCCTGCGGACGGATTCCCGCCGCGGAGGCGTTCGGATGTGGGACGAAGGCTTTCATCGGCGATAGGCTCCCGCAGGCTGAAGCCTGTGGCTACATTTCGCGGCACCAGTTCACAAGGACCTACTATGCTCGCTCCTATCACCATTCGCTACCCGTTCCGGCCGGTTCGTCGCAGCCTCCTCGCGAATCAGGTCGCCGACCTGTTCGGCCTCGATGACACTCCGCTGTCACACACGATCGCGGAAGATGTCGCGCTCGACGTGCGGCCGACGGACCTGGTGCTGTTCACCGGGCCGTCGGGGTCGGGAAAGTCGTCGCTGATGCGTGAAGTGGCCCGACAACTCGGAGCGACCGACGCGAACGCTTTGGAACTGCCGGCCGTGCCGCTGGTTGAAGCCTTGCCCGGCACGCTGGAGGAACGCCTTGCCACGCTCGCCGGGTGCGGGCTGTCCGAGGCGCGATTGCTGTTGCGAACGCCGGGCGAACTCAGCGATGGGCAGCGGTATCGCTTCCGCACAGCCTTCGCCCTCGCGATGGCTACGACGCCGGTCGTGCTGGACGAATTCTCGGCGGCCCTCGACCGCACACTGGCGAAGGTCGTCGCGTTCAACCTGCGGAAGCTCGTCACGCGATCTGGCGTCGGCGTGCTGGCCGCGACTACACACGAGGACATCGTGGACGACCTGAACCCCGACGTGTGGGTTCGCTGCCACGGCGAGGGTGCGATCGACGTGCACCGCGATCCGGTAAAAAAAAACGTATCAGCTTCGGCGATCAGCTATGGCTCTCGGACGGTTCCCATTCCGACTGGGCGTACTTCGCGGGGTGGCATTACCGCAGCCACCACCTCGCCTTCACCCGCCGCGTGACGCTGCTCTGGCACGGCGAGCAGCCCGTCGGCATCTGCGTCTTTGCGGCCCCGGCCGCGTCGCTCACCCTTCGCTCACACTTCTTCGGCCTCAAAAATCCGCGATCCGGTGTGTCGCTTTCCGCACTCAATCAGCAACTCTGGCTCTTGCAGCGCGTCGTGCTGCACCCGACCTACCGCGGGGCCGGCATTGCCGCCGACTTCGTGCGGCGGGCGTGTCAGCTTTGCCCCGTCGATTGGATCGAGACGCTCACCGCGATGGGGCAGGCCAACCCGTTCTTCGAGCGGGCCGGCTTCACCCGCATCGGCACCATCCGCCACACCGGGAAGCGCGGCCGACACGGGGCGTATGCTGCCTCGCGGGTTTCGGCCGAGGCGCTGCGGAAGAGTCGGCACAGCGAGCCAGTGTACTACGTCTTCGATAATCGTGGGCGGCACCCGGCGGGCAGATAGAACAACCACCCCCTATCAGGACGCGACCATGAACACCCGGACCTTTGGCAGCGACCCGGTTCGCGTTTCCGAAGTTGGCCTCGGCTGCTGGCAGATCGGCGGCGATCAGTGGGGAGCCGTATCCGACGCCGATGCGATGGCCACGTTGAAGAAGGCCTACGACTCGGGCGTGACCTTCTACGACACCGCCGACATCTACGGCCTCGGGCGGAGCGAATCGCTGGTGGCGAAGTTCGTCAAGGACGTGCAGGCGAAGAACCTGTTCCTCGCCACGAAGCTCGGCCGTTGGCCGAAGCCGGGGTTGCCCGACAACTGCAAGCCGGAGAACGTGCGGAAGTTCACCGACGAATCGCTGAAGCGGCTCGGCGTCGAAACGCTCGACCTCACGCAACTGCACTGCGTGCCGCTCGACGAGTTGCAGAAGGGGGACATCTTCGAGACGCTCCGGCAGTTGAAGCAGGAAGGGAAGATTCAGCGGTTCGGCGCGAGCGTCGAATCGACGGCCGAAGCGAAGGCGTGCCTCGCGCAGCCGGGGCTGGCGTCGCTGCAGATCATCTTCAACGTCTTCCGCCAGACGCCGATCACGGCGATCTTCGACGAGGCGCAGAAGAAGGGCGTGGCAATCATCGTGCGGCTGCCGCTGGCGTCGGGCTTGCTATCGGGGAAGTACAGCCACAGCACGAAGTTCGCGGCGACCGACCACCGCAGTTACAACCGCAACGGCGAGAAGTTCAACGTCGGCGAGACGTTCGCTGGCCTCGGCTGGGAGAACGGGCTGGAACTCGTGGACAAGCTGCGGTCGCTGTTGCCGGAAGGGTACACGATGCCGGAGATGGCGTTGCGCTGGATTCTCGACTTCCCGGCGGTGACGACAATCATCCCCGGTGCCCGCAACCCGCAGCAAGCCCTGATGAATGCGAAGCCGAGCGCGTCGAAGCCGCTGAGCGAGCAGACACACGAGAAACTACGGCGGTTCTACCAGGAACAAGTCGCGTCGTTGGTGCGCGGTCCCGATTAATCTCAAAACCAAACTGGCCACAGATGAACACGGATGAACACAGATAAAACCAAGCTCATTTCAAAAGACATGAACCATTGAGTCTTGTGAAATTGCTTTCGGTTTTATCCGTGTTCATCCGTGTTCATCTGTGGCCAAATAATGCCTTTTAACCGACCCACTTCGCGTCGACGGCGTCGAACTTCACCAACTCGGCCGCCGTGAACCAGAGGGCGATTTCCGTGGCCGCGTTCTCGGGGCTGTCGCTGCCGTGGACGAGGTTGTTCTGCACGCTGATGGCGTAGTCGCCGCGGATCGTGCCAGGGATCGACTTTGCCCCGTCGGTCAGGCCCATCAGGCTGCGGCACACCGCCACCGCCTCGCGGCCCTCGAACACCATCGCCACCGTCGGGCCGCTCGTCAGGAACGCCAAGAGCGATTCGTAGAACGGCTTGCCCTTGTGGACGGCGTAGTGCTTCTCGGCCAACTCGCGGGAGGCCGTCACGAGTTTCAGCCCCACCAGGCGAAGCCCCTTCCGCTCGAAGCGGTTGAGGAGTTCGCCGACCAGCCGGCGTTGCACGGCGTCGGGCTTCAAGAGAATCAGCGTTTGCTGCGACATGGCGGTAACCTCAAGGGGGAATCTTCTCAGTATCGTGCGACTCCGCCTGCACTTCGGCTACCCAAGCCTGGATACGAGGTGTTAAATTCTGACCGCCTACGAAGAAGAGTCTCGCGCAAAGCCGCAAAGACGCGAAGAAGAAAAGAAGAGAAGAATGATTCAGAACCTCTTATCATTTTGGCGTCTTCACGGCTTTGCGCGAGATTCTTCTTCAACTCCTCGGTTTCCCCTTTGGGTCGTTCTTGGGGCGGTCGTGCTGGCGGCGGGGTATGCTCCCACGCTTCGCTCGCCGTTCGACTTTATCGACGATGGCAACCTCGTCTACCCCGCCCCGCCCGGCACCACGCTCGCCGGCCACGCGGAACTCTGGTGGGACAAGGTGCGGGCCAACTACGACCACCTCGGCCCGTTCCGGCCGACGCTGTGGGCACACTGGGAACTCTTCGCGACCGTCGCCGACGGCCAGGCGAACGTCTGGCGGGCGATCCGCTTCCTGTGGTGCGGGTTGGCCGCGGGTATGCTGCTCTGGCTGTTCCGCGAACTGAAGGTTCATCCGATGGCGGCCCTGCTGGCGGGGGCGGCCGCGATGTGGAACCCGTACCGCAACGAAATCTGGACGAGCCTGACCCTCGGCGAAGGCGTGGCCATGCCCTACGCGTTGCTCGCGCTGGTGGCGGCCCGCAAAGGTGCGACCGCGAACCGGCCGCTGGCGTGGGACATCCTGGCGATCCTCGGCGTGGTCGTGGCGCTGGGGTGCAAGAACACGTTCGTCGCGGTCGTGCCGGCCCAGGTGGCGCTGCGGATGTTCCCCGACGGCCTGACGCTCCGCGAAGGATGGCGGCGAAACGGATGGCGCGCGTTGATCCTTTCGCTGACGGTGATCCTACCGGTGGTTCACTTCGTCTACTTCAAGCTGAACTGGCACGCGGGGCAGTACGAACCGCAGAAGCCGTCGGTGGAACAGTTCGTCCGCATCCTCGGCAACTTGAAGGGCGCGATCGGCCTGGACTTCCTCGGTGCAGGGCTGGCGCTGGCGCTGGGATGTGTGGTGATGAGTCGTGCGGGAAGCCCACCCGTCGCGACGGGTGGGCTTTTGGCGGCCCCCCTCTTGATCCTGGCGGGAATCGTCGTCTACCTGCCCATGAACATGATGTCCGGCCGCTACGCCATGCCGACGGTCTGGGGCCTCGACATCCTCATCGCGCTCTTGCTCACGCGATTGCTGCAACTCCCGCCGAGCTTGTGGAAGAAGCTCACCGTTGTCAGCGTGGCTGTCGGCGTGGTGCTGGTCTTCGCCGCGAATTTGCTGCGCCAGGAGAAGTTCGCCGCCCGTGCCCGCTTGCTCTGGGATGTGGTGCATTACCTCGAACAAAACGCGGAGCCGCACGCGAAGGTGATGTGGGTGGCCGGCGAACTCAACGCCGAGGAGGGCATCCACGTCCGCTGGCACCTGGAACACCGCGGCCGACCGGACATCGAGATCGGCCTCGTCGATGTCGACGGTAAGCCGCTCGATCGCGTGGAACTGCCGCCGCTGACGGGCGAGCCGACATTCCGCATCGCCGGCGGGCCAGGCCAGGGCAAGACGTTCCGCGAGCCGTACCAACTCCGGCGAAAGGTCTACGAAGCCCACATCACGAAGAAATAAAACGATTCACCGCAGAGGGCACATGAGGGCACATGAGAAAGACAGAGATGAGTTCAAAAACGCCCTCTAAACTCTCGTCGGTTTTTCTCTCGTGCCCTCATGTGCCCTCTGCGGTGAATCCTCTTACTTCTTCACTTCCGGCAGTCCTTCGACCGTGAAGTAGAAGCCGTGCGGGTTGTCGCCGTTTGCAATCTTCAGCATCACCGCGTTCTTCCCCTTCTGGAACTTCACCTTCACCGCGTGCTGCTCCGGGGCGGCCGCGATGGCCTGCTTGTGCGTGTAGACCTCCTTGCCGTTCACCGTCACCACGGCCCCGTCGTCGGTGCCGAAGAGCAGCGTCACGTCGGCGTCTTCCGGCGAGTCGATCTCCTTATACGCGAACGATACCGAGTTCGCCGACTTCGTGCCGTGCAACTTCGCGAGGTCCATGTAGCCGTTGGAGCCGGGGCGAACCAGCGTCCACGTGCCGACGCCGTCCTTGATCTTGAACTCGTCCTTCGCGGCGAACGGGATTTCCTCGGGTCGATACTTGCGGTCGAGGCCGGCGTTGCCGCCGGGCGAATCCATCGGCCCGACCACCATCCACGAGTCCGGCGTGTACGACGGCGTTTGCAACTTCGTCAGATACTCGACCACGTCCACCAACTCGTCTTCCGTCAGCGTCGCGGCCAGCCCCTCCGGCATGATCGAGGTCAGCGACTTCTTGCGGTCGGTGCCCTTCACCGGGAAGGCGTAGTCCTTGCCGTTCGCGTCGCGGAGCGTGATCGTCGTTTCGGTCTCGCCGACGATCAGGCCGGTGATGCTCTGGCCGTCCTCGCTATCCAGTTTCCAGCTCACGTACTGGTCGGCGATGGCCTTCGACGGCAGCAAGATGCTCTCGAACAGGTTCTCGCGGCTGGCCTTCTTGCCGATCATGCTAAGGTCGGGGCCGATCTGCCCGCCCTGCCCGCGGACCATGTGGCACTTCAGGCACTGCACCTCGCTCGTCACGCTCTTCGCGAGGACCGTCTTGCCGATCTCGGCGTTGCCCTTTCGCTTGGCGAGTTCCGCGATCGGCGGCAGCTTCTTCGGGTCGAGCTTGCCGGGGGCCGGGAAGAGGATCATCGCCTTGTTCCGCTCCCCGGCGAACGGGCTGTTGCGGAGCAGTCGCCCGGCGGCGGCGACGAGCCGGTCGGGTAGTTCCTTGTTCTGCTGGGCTTCCAGCAGCCACTGCGTGCCGCCGCGGTTGCCAGCGAGGGCGTCGAGGGCGGCCGCCTGAAGTTCGGCCGACGCCTTCTCGGCCCGGATCGCCCGCTTGAGTGCGTCGAGGGCTTGCTTGCCGGTCTCCTCGGTCTTGCCGCCGGTCGGCAGCATCAGGCCGATGGCCTTCACGCACTCGACGGACAGCGGGTTCTCCGGCTGGCCGATCTCGATGACCGCCTTCAGCGAATCGGCCGACGGAATCTGGCCGAGCGTGCGGATCGCTTCCACCCGCGTGGCCGGGTCCTGGCCGGCGTCCTTCGCGAGGGCGGCCACCTCGGCGCGGCCGGCGGTGAACTTCGCGGCGGCCACCAGTTGCAGCCCGGTCGTGCGTGTCTTCGCATCGGCGAGCAAGGCGGTGATCGCCGTACCCAGGCCGTTCGTCTTCGTCAGCGCGTTCCACTTTGTCGGCAGGAACAGCTTGAGGTTGTCGATGGCGCGGGCCTTCACCTCGGCCGGGGCGTCGCCTTTGAGGAGGTTTAGCATCGTCTGGCCGGCGGCCGCGTCGTCGCTGGCCGCGAGGATGTCCACGATGCGGGCCTTCTGCGCCGCCGTCAGCTTGGCGTCCGCGAGCAAGGCCTCCATCTTCGGCAGCATGGCCTTCGGCCGCAGTTCCCACACGAGGTCGGCGACCTTGTCGTTCCACTCCGGGAACTGCTTGTCGAAGTCGGCGAGGATCGCGTCCCGCTGAACCGGGTCGGTGCCGCAGGCGATGTTCAGTGCCGCCCGGTAAAAGATGTCCTGGCCGTCGTAGAGCTTGGCGAGAACGGGGAAGAGGGTCACTACTTCTTCGACCTTCGCGTTCCGCATCAAGAGGAGCAGTTCACGGCGATACGCCTGCGACACTTCGCGGTCGAGGTGCACGCCGTAGAGCAACGCTTTGAGCGGGGCGTCCGGGTCAACCTTCCCTTTAGGCACCGAGTATTGAGCGGTCGAGAGGGTGTAATCGACGCGGCCCGAGAGGTACGACGAGAAGCCGCGAGCATTCAGGACTTCATCGCCGTTGCTCAGGATCGAAGAGAGCGACAGCGGTCGATCCTTCACCCGCTCGGCGACCTTGGCCATCCCCACCCAGGCCACGCGGGCGGCTAGCGGCGCGGTCGCCGTCTTGCCCTCGAACGCCTCGAATGTTTCCTCAAACTGGTCGCGGGTCATCCCCTTGACTTTGACCGCGCCGAGATGCCGGGCCGTCAAGTTCGGGCTACCGAGTGCCGCCAGCACGCCCTCCTTCGTATCCAGCTTCACCGCCGGCACCGTGTACCCCTTGTGCCCGGTCGGCGTCAGCCGGTAGATGCGGCCGCGGGTCCAGTCGCCCATGCCGTGGCCGCCGACGCCGGGGTCGTACCAGTCGGCCACGAACACGCTGCCGTCCGGGGCCACGCACACGTCGCTCGGCCGGAACCAGGTGTCGGTGCTGGTCAGCATCAGCGCCTTGTCCAGTTCGTACCCCGCGCCCTTCGGCTTGCGGGTGAACGCCCGAATCTCGCGCGGGCCGGCGTCGGCGTGCATCAGCGTGTTGTGGTAC
>JBBQCQ010000122.1:0-8559 GCA_038318835.1 Gemmatales bacterium
CATCGACGTGAGCGGCGAAAACATTCTGTCGGTCAACGACCTGAAGGCGACGGTCTCGGTCCTGCTCGATCAGGCCAGCGGCCGCGACTTGCCGTTCTTCCAACAGGTCGTGCCGTTCGTCAGCCCGGCCGCCCTCCTGAAGCCGTTCGAGACGGGCGAACTGCGCGCGCGACTGGCCCGCGGCGTCTTCCGCATCGAGCGACTGACGCTCGCCAGCCCCTCGACCGACCTGTACGCCGATGGGTCGGTGGCCCTGAACGGCCGGCTCGATCTGGCTGTGCTCATTCGCACGGGGCAAGTGGGCGTGAACACCACGCTCATCCGGCAGATCGGCGTGCTGGCCACGCCCCTGCCGATCCGGCTCATCCGGGCGGCGAGTGATTTCCTCTCGAACCGCACCGTGCGGCTGACGATCACCGGCACAACGGGGTCGCCTCATGTGCAGGTGAACGCGGCCGCTCTGCTCACCGAGGAAGCAATCCGCTACCTCCTGCGGCAGACGGTGGTCGGGTCGATCGTGCCCGCCCCACAACTCGGCCCGCGGGCGGCTCCGTGAGTTTGCCGGTTCTCCCGACAAAATAGGCAACATTCGCAAACCGGGTCGTGCCGATAAATGGGATGGTACTCATAAGGAGACTACCCATGTCGCGTCGGTCCACGTTGGCCTGTTTGTTGGGGATGGCGCTCCTGTGCCCAGTTCTGTCCGGGTGTGGCTCGCTCGGCCAGAGCCTCGGGATTTCGTCGCCACGTTACAAACTCACGCCGGAGGCCGATGCGTTCCGCGAGGGGAACGCGCCGCCGCCGGTGCTTGCTCGCGAGTTGGCGAAGACGCCAATGGCCGAGTACCTCGTCGAACCAGGCGATGCGCTGCTTATTCAGCCGGTCGAACTCGATTCGCCGATCCGCATTCCCGCCGATCAACCGGTGCTGCCGGATGGTTCCATCGAGATCGGCGAGTATGGCAGGCCGATCGTCACGGGCAAGACCACGGCCGCCATCGAGGCGGAAGTCCGCACGCTCATCAAGGCGAAGGAAAAGAAGGACATCGCCGTCACCGTGCGGCTCATCGGCCGGCAGAGCAAGGTGTATTACGTCCTCGGCGAAGTGAATTCGCCCGGCTCGTACCCGCTCAGCGGCCGCGAAACCGTGCTGGACGCCCTGATGGCGGCCGGTGGACTGTCGCGGCAGGCCCAGGAGCGGAAGATCATTCTCGTTCGCCCGACGCCGTCGGACGGTTGCCGCGAGGTGTTGCCGGTGTGCTATCAGCAGATCGTGCAACTCGGCGACACGTCCACGAACTACCAACTGCGGCCGGGCGACCGCATCTTCGTGCCGAGCGTGACCACGCTGGAGAGTCTCTGCCCCTCGCGGATCAAAACGCCGTCGTGCTGCAAGCCGCAGTACCCGTGTACCCGCGGCGGAGCAGCGGCGTGTGCCACGCCGGCGTGTGCGACCCTCACGCCGATCGACGGCCCGGCGGTGGCCATCCCGATGGTGACCGACGTAAAGTAACCCGGCACGGCGATTGCTCCCTGGTGGCGTTTCGCACGGCCCCCGGGGAGTTCTCATGAAACGCCTTCGCAAAGTGCTCTTGTGGGTCGTCGGCATCACTGCCGGCGTTCTGATCGTCGGCTGGTTCGGGCTGAAAGCCTACATTAACAGTTCTTACGGCCGGCAAACGGCCGCCACCCAGATCAGTGCCATCGTCGGCCTGCCGGTTGAAGTCGAGAGCCTGAGCATCGGCACCGGCACCACGACGGCTTCGCTGAAGATCGCTGATACCACAGACACGCCGGCGGAACTGCTCAAAATCGGTTCGCTCGAAGCTGACATCTCGTTGATGGACCTCATTTCCGGGGGCGTCGCCCCGACGATGGTGAAACTCAAAGACCTGGAGATCGTGCTGCGCCTCGACGCCGATGGCAAAATCTTGTCGCCGCTGCCGAAGGTCAAGACCGGCGGGGCCGGCGAGACGAAGACCATCCCAACGGTGGAACTGATGAACGGCCGCGTTCGCATTCAGCAGACCGGCCACCCGGAATTCGAGTTGTCGAAGGTGAACGCCAAGTTGCAGCAGGACGGCGACGCCTATGCGCTGACCGGCACGGCCGACGACCCGAAGTGGGGCAAGTGGACGATCACCGGCCGCATCACGGCTGAGCCGGCCGCCGGGAAGGTGGAGTTCCACACTGACGGCACGACCGTCACGCTGGACCAACTGCGAAGCATTCCCTACGTGCCCCAGTCGGTCTGGGACGAGGTTGCTCCGGCTGGGGACACGGCCGCGACCGTCACCCTCGACTACTTGGCCGGTCGCGGTGTGGGCTATGGCGTGGACCTGCAACTGCAAAAGGCCTCGCTCGGCATCACTTCAGTGTCGGCGACGCTGAACGAAGTCGCGGGCAACGTCAAGATCGGCGATGACAAGGTGACGTTCCACAAGGCCTCGGGCCGTCTGGCGTCCGGCAGCGTGACGGCCGACGGCATGTACGACTTCGCGAAGCCGACGGGCGTCTTGACGAGCAAGGTCACGGCGACAGGCGTCGATGTGGAGCAACTGCCGGAAAGCTGGAACATCAAGAAGCGGCAGATTTCCGGCAAGCTTCGTGGCAACGCCAACCTGGAACTGCACATCCTCCCCGGTGGCGGCCTCGACACTCGCGGCACGGGCCGTGGCGACGTCGAAGGGGCGAAGATTGCCGGCTTCCCGGCGACCATCAAACTGAAGATGAGCGGCGGCAACGGCCGCTATGAGTTCGAGTCGGACGCAACAGGCGGCTGAGGAAACTCGGCTCGCCAACACCGCATATCTTCGCCATCTCCCGCACTCGTTCCACGCGGTCGTCTCCGTTTAAATCTGGGCGAGTCTTGCGGATGGCGACGGTTCGCAATCTTTTCAATCCGCGCGCAAGTTGGTTGATTCTGGGCGTTGGGCGTGCCCGTTGCTCTACCCTTCCTTCGACAGCAAATCGGCCACAATTACTGTAACATTTACCGGAGTAGAACAATGCTCAGCGCACGCGAACTGGCGAACCGCCTCCGTGAAACTCGCCTGACCGCCGGTGACTGGTACGACACAACCGCGATCGAGGCGACGGAACGATTGAGCCTCGACGACCTGCAAACGATCCGGCAAATGGTGCGGGACGCGGGGTACGAGGGCGTCGAAGTGGAGCCGAAAACGCGCCGCGTGCAAGCCCTGGTGGTCGGGCAAATCGGCGCTCTGGCCGACAACATGCCGGCCGATGGGGCCGATTGAAAATTCCACAAACGAGAATGCTTTTTACAACGGGGCGTGGGCGGCGGGAGCGACTTTTTTCACTCCCCCCGCCCATGCCCCCCTTGTCTTTCCCAGTTTACTCGGTCGCAGCGGCCGACTCGATCATCACCTTCAACGAACGCCCCCGCCTCGACATTGGCAGCACTTCGTACACCAGACCGCATGGCGAATCTGACAGCCGACGAGATCGCGGCGGGCTACCCCGACCGGCCGGTGCTGGCCGACGTGTCGATGGCCGTCCGTGGCGGTGAGTTCACGGCCCTCATCGGCCCGAACGGGGCGGGCAAGACCACGCTGCTGCGGACACTCGGTCGGCAACTTCGCCCCGTCTCGGGTAACGTGGCCCTCGACGGCGTCGCCGTCTGGGATCGTGGCCCCGGCTGGACCGCCCGCCGCGTCGCGCTCGCGCTGAACAAAGGCAGCCGCGACCGACCGCTGACCGTGGCGGAAGTCGTCTCGCTCGGCCGTGCCCCGCACCGCGGCTGGGTGCTGCCATTCCGGGCGGAGGACCGGCGGGCGATTCAAACGGCCCTCGCCCGCGTCGGGCTGGCCGACTTCGCCGACCGCCGCGTGACGGAACTTTCCGACGGCGAGGCCCAGCGGGTCGGGTTGGCCCGCGCACTGGCGCAAGAACCGGCCGTGCTGCTGGTGGACGAGCCAACGTCGCATCTCGACTTGCGGTTTCAGGGGGAAGTGCTGGACCAGCTTCGCGAACTCTCCCGCGACGGGCTGGCCGTGGTCGCGGCCCTGCACGATCTGAACCTGGCGGCGATGTGGGCCGACCGCGTCGTGCTGCTCGCCGCCGGCCGGGTGGTGGCATCCGGCACGCCGGCCGAGGTGCTGACGGCTGCCGCACTGTCGGCCGCCTACGGCACGCCGCTGGCGGTGTCGCGGCACCCCGAGTTCGGTACGCCGCTCGTCACGCCGATTCCGCGTCTGGCGAGCCGAGCACCGTCAGGTGCCGGGTGAATCTCGCCGACACTCCCCCGGCACCTGACGGGGCTCGGCTCGCCTTTCGTTCGCCGAACGGCAGCACGTATTGCAGCAGCAACTTCAGGTGGGCGGCCGTGCCGGCGAGGTCGGCGAGGTGCAGGATTTCGTGCGGGCCGATGACCGGCCCGCCGTTCGCGTCGCGCAGCAGCGTTGGCCACTTCACCGCCTCGACCACCGCCCCGCCGATGTAGAAGATGCACAGCAACACGATCCACCCCAACCCCCGCCAGCCTAGCAGTTGGGCGTACCGCCGCACCGGGATCAGGCTGACGACGCCGAGGCTGACATACACGCCGATAAGCAGGTTGTGCGGCACCTGCGGCAGCAGCCACAATCCGGCCGTGCCGGTGCCCGCGAGGAGGACCATGCCGCCGAGTTGCAGGTTCCGGGACAGCGGCGACAACAGGTACACCGCCACCGGCACGTTCGACCCGACGATGAGCCAGAAGATGGCCGACTGGTCGAGCAACTGCCAGACCCGCCGCGTTTCCGGCGACGTATGCGCGATGCCGTGGAAGAGGCCGCTGAACGTGTACAGGGTGACGGCACTCGCCGAGTAGACGAGGATGCTCAGCCGGTGGGAGAGCGGCTGCCGTCGCGTGATCCGCAGTAGGAACAATCCGACGAACAGGCACCACACCGCCCCGAACAGGTGGGTGGCCGAACTCACGCGGTCATGAAAGTCCATCCATCCCCCTCGTTGACTTCTGCGCCCGCACTTGCGAAACTGCCCTTCCCGCCGAACTGCCTGTCCGAGGTCGCACCATGCTCTGCCGATCCCTCTCCGTTGCCACCCTCGCCGCACTCGGCGGGTTGCTGTTCGCACAGGAGCCGAAGCCGACCCTCACGCTGAAGGGGCACACCGATCCGGTGTACGCGGTCGCCTTCAGTCCGGACGGGAAGACGATCGCGACCGGGAGTTTCGATAAGACCATCAAATTGTGGGACGCCACCAACGGCAAGGAACTTCGTACCCTGGCCGGGCCGCAGGGGCACCAGAGCCTCGTTTTGTCCGTCGCATTCTCCCCGGCCGGCGACCAGCTCGTGTCCGGCGGGGCCGACAACTTCGCCCGCATCTGGGATGTGCCCAGCCCGAAGCCCGTGCGCGACACGGCCCTGGCCGCGAAGGGCGTGCGGGTGGCTGTGTCGCCCGATGGCAAGACCACCGCGGCCGGCGGCAGCGATGGCAAAATTCGCCTCGCGTCCGCGGCCGACGGCAAGCCCATCGGCGAGGCGAACCACGGGGCCGCGGTCGTCGGCCTGACGTTCGCGCCGAACGGCCAGACGCTGTTCTCGGCCGGGGCCGATCGCGTGATTCGCTACTGGAACGCCACTAACGGGCAGCCGCTCGGCAGCGTCGGCACGGGTTCGGCCGAACTGACGGGCCTCCTCGCCCATGCCGGCGGGAGCCTCATCACCACCTCGGCCGACGGCAGCTTGCGAGTGTGGCCGCAGACACCGCAGATCACGAAGAAGGTCGCCGACCTGCCCGCGGCTGCCACGCTCGCGGTTCCTTCGCCCGATGGGAATTTCTTCGCCGTCGCGCTCGCGGACAAGTCGGTGAAGTTCGTGAACGTCGGCAATGGGCAGATCACGGCGATTCCCACCACGGCCGAGTTGCTCGCCTGGAACGGCGATAACGCGACGCTTGCCGCTGTGGTCGGTGGCAAGGTGACGCTCTGGGGCACCGATGGCAAGACCCGTGGCGAACTGACAGCCGACGCGAAGGCCGTGCGGGCGGTCAGCTTCGCGGCGAGCAAAACGGAACTCCTCACCGCCGGCGACGACGGCAAGCTGAAACTCTGGAAGCTGCCGCTCGACCCGAAGAAGCCGGCCGAGCCGAAGGCGGTGGCGGGCGAGGCGAAACTCGCGGCGATGCTGCCGACCGGGCAAGCCCTCGCCGTCGGCAAAGCCGTGAAGGCGTGGGACGTGGCCGCCGGCAAGGAGGCCCGCACCTTCGGCACGCTCGCCGAGGCACCGAAGGTGCTCGCCGTGTCCCGCGATGGGGGCCATCTCGCGGTCGCGGCCGGCAAAGTGGTAAAGCTCTGGCAAACGGGCGACGGCAAGGAACAACCCGCCCTCACGCTGCCGGCCGACGTGATTTCGCTCGCCTTCAGCACCGACAAAAAGCTCCTCCTCGTCGGGACGGCCGACAAGTCGGTAACGATCTTCGACACCGCCACCGGGCAGCCGCAGCAGTTCCTGCCGCTCGCCAGCAACGCGGTCGCGGCGGTGTTCCACCCGAGTCAGCCGATCGTCTTCCTCGTGGACGAGAAGACGATCAACCAACACACGCCGCCGGTCGTGCGATCCGCGACGGACGCCGAACTTGTCCGCGGCGGGCTGACGGCCGTGCCGAACGCGAACACGATTATCACGCTCGGTTCGCCGAAGGCCCTCAGCCGCTGGAACCTCGGCAACCTTCAGAAAGAGCAGGGTTTTGAACTTGCCGGCCCGGCCACCGCCGTGGCCGTGTCGCGGAACGGGCAACTCGTCGCCACCATCGGGGCCGATTCGGTCGTGCAACTGTACACGCTCGCCAATCAGCAACTCGTCGGCTCGTTCAAGCTGCCGGCGAAGGCGAGCGAACTGGTGTTCCACCCGAACGGGCAGTCGCTCGCGGCGGTGCAGGTCGACAACTCGGTGGCGGTGTGGAACGTGCTGTTCACGGCCGGGCAACCGCTGCCGCCGGAGTTCGGCTCGCTCGTGCAGAGCTTCGCCCACCCGGCGGCCGTGTCGTCGCTGGCCTACATCGGCGAGGCGGGGCAACAACTGCTCACCGGCTGCGAGGATGGCACTGCCCGCGTCTGGCGTGTGGCGTCCGACCAGCCGGCGAAGTCGCTGCAACACCCGAACCTCGTGGACAGCGCCGCCTTCGACAAGACCGGCACCCTGCTCGCCACCGGCTGCCACGACGGCATCGTGCGCATCTTCGACCTGGCGAAGCCCGGCACGCCGCCCAAAGAGATCAAGGCCCACGTTGCGATGCCGCTGCCGCACCCGGTGTACGTGGTGGCGTGGTCGCCGGACGGCAAGGCGATCGCGTCCGGCAGTTATGACAAGTCGATCAAGCTCTGGGACGCCGCGGCCGGCACCCTCATCCGCGAAATCAAGGCCCACCCCGATCTGCCCGCCGGCCACCGCGATCAGGTCTTCTGCCTCGCCTTCTCGAAGGACGGCAAACAACTCGCCTCCGGCTCCAGCGACCGCACCGTGAAGTTGTGGGATACGGCCACCGGGAAATTGATCCGCGATTTCCTGAACCCGAACTTGAAGCCGCCGGGGGCCGACCAGCCGACGCCGTCGCACCCCGGCTTCGTCCACGCGGTACGGTTCAGCCCCAACGGTCTCACGCTGCTGTCGGCCGGCAGCGCACCGCGGAACCTCGGTTCCCTCGCGGTGTGGACCGTCGCCGACGGGAAGTGGAAAGCGGGCGGCGAGGTGCCGTTCGGCCCGATCTACGCGCTGGACGTGACGGCCGACGGCAAGAGCGTGCTGCTCGGCTGTGGCCCGCGGGTGCGATCGGCCGGCGACGCGGAAGCGTATCTGCTGCCGGTGCCGGGCGGGAAGTAGCCCAGCTGCGGAATCCGTCCTACAGTTCGGCGACACCCGCCCGGAGCCTGCCATGGCCCTCGCCGAACTCGTCTGCGATCTCGACCTCGCCACCCTTCGCCGGTTCGTGCCCGCGAAATACACGCACCTGGCCGCACACGACCTGCACGTCCTTGCTGACGGCGGCAAGGACGCGGCTGCGATGTTCGAGGTGGCCCACCGCTGCGAAGAAGGAACCGATACGCCGCGGAATCTGCCGCTGGCCGTGACCTGGTACGAGCGGGCGGCGGGTCGCGGCGAAGCGTGTGCCGCGTTCAACCTCGGCCTGATCCGATGCGAGGGGCCGGCCGAGTTGCGGGACGAAGTCGCGGCGGCGAAGTGGGTCTACTACGCGGCCGAGCGCGGCTACCCAGAGGCCGCGTTCGCCCTCGGCACGTTCTTCCACGTCGGTCGCGGCATCACCCGCAACCACCATGAGGCCGTCCACTGGTATCGGGCGGCGGCCAAGCAGGGGTATCGCCGGGCGAAGCTCAACCTCGGGGCACTCCTCGTCGCCGGCGACATGGTGAAGCCGAACTATCTCGAAGCGGCTCAACTGTTCCGCGAACTGGCGAAGGCCGAACACCCCGGCGGCATGACGAACTTCGGCGTGCTGCACAACCGCGGATGGGGCGTGCCGGAGAACCCCGGCCTGGCGGCGACCTACTTCCTCAACGCGGTCGAGCAGCATGTGG
>JBBQCQ010000123.1:0-8540 GCA_038318835.1 Gemmatales bacterium
CGATCGGGGGAAGCTCGGCCATCGTCCGTTACTTCTTCGGGTCGGCCGCGTCGGGCTTGAACTTCTTGCAGAAGTACACGCCGGCCGGCGGGAGGTTTACCGGCACGAGCTTGAACGACACGTCCTGGAAGTAGTGGCGGTAGAAGTTCCAGTACACGTACGGCATCACCGTCAGTTGGCGGAAGACGCCCTCATGGCCCATACACTTCATCGAACTCTCGAAGATCGACTTGCGGATCGGGTGCGGGATCGACGGCATCGGCAGGCCGGACACCATGTGATCGACTTCGCCGACGCCGCGGTCGGCCAGCAGCTTGTCGAGGTGGGCCGCGTCGCCCTGCACGATCTCCGCGTTCGGAAAGCGGCGGCGGAGGCGGTCGCAGAAGTCCGGCTCGATTTCGACGATGAGTAACCGGGTGTGCGGCTTCACCTTCTTCAGCAAGATGTCGGTAATCGGCCCGGTGCCGGCCCCAAGTTCGACGATCACCTTCGCCGTGTCGAAGTCGATCCCCTTGAGCATCTCGCGGACGAGGTAGCGACCGCTCGGGGCCGGGGTGGCGATGGCCGTGCCCTGGGTCACGAACTTCTTGAAGACCATCCAGAAGTCGCTGCCGTTGGACGACTTCTTGGCCTGCTGCTCGGGCGCGGTACTCGGGGTCATGAAGGCTCTCAGGTAGGTCGCGAGGGGGCCGTCTCGCGGCGGGTGGGTTTTACGAGGAATTTCTGCGTCCAACTCGGGTGGGCGGTCGGATTCGGGTCGGTCAGGAAGGACAGTACCAGTCGGTTGATCTTCCGCGACCGCTCGATCTGCGGGGCGTGGCCGCACTTCGGGATCGCGAGGGAGTGGCCGATGCCCGGTTGCATCTCGGCGGCCGCTTCCAGGGCGGTCTTCGGGTCGCAAATTTTGTCGTTCAGGGCCGTGATGAGCAGCGTCGGTACCGCGAGCTTGCTCATCTGCGGCCGCACCGAATGTTCCTTCGTATCGTTCACGGTGCGTAAAAGGCCGCGCTTCCAGCGACGGTTCTTCACGACGGCCTTGTAGTATCGCACGATCTCGCGGTCCACGAATCGTCGACGGTGGAAGACGCTTCGCACTACGGAGTTCCAGTCCTCGCGGCGGACGCCCTCCATGATCGGCAGTTGTTCCTTATCGCCCATGCCCGACGGGCAGATGAGCACCATGCGGTTGACCATCTGCGGGTAGCGGGCCGCGAATTCCACTGCAATTTTGCCGCCAAGACTGCTCGCCACGAGGTGATACGGGCCAGTTTGGGCAAAGTGGAACAAGTACGTGTGCAGTTGCTCGACGAGATAATCGACCGACACGGGTTGCTTGTCGTCGATGCGTTTGTGGATGGCCTCACCGTCGTAGACGAGGAAATTCGGCGTGTGTACCTCGAAGTATCGCGACCAGAACCGCTTGTTCTTGTACCACGACTCGGCCTGCTCGGCCAAGCCGTTGAGGAGCACGAGCGGTTGCCGTCGGCCATAGGCCTTCGTGCGGATGCGTTCGAGGAATCCATTCAAGGCGGGCATGGCGGGTGGCTCCGCTGCTCAACGGGACGCGCAGAATCTGGAAACTCGTCGATACAGCTTATGGCGAAGAGAACCCGGTGTGAGTGAAATTCCCGAATCGGGCCGTTTCTCACCCCCAGGGGGTCGAATGTTCGTGCTAGCTTATCCAGCCTGTGGGCCTTTACAAGCAAGAAACCCGACCGCCCCCGGAAATCCGGCACATCCCTTGGCGGTTGCGGAGTATCTGTTTTTCTGACAGGATCAACTTTAACGATTCTGCCGATTTGATCGAATCTTCTTTACGTCCGGACTGCGATTCTTTACGCTACCCCTCAACCTGACCCTGGGATCGGTCGGGGAACTTCTCGCCAATCAGTCCGATTTTCTTTCCCCTTGAGTGACTCCAATGAACTACCGCCTGTGGATGATGGCGGCAATGGGCGTGGGCCTTGCGTCGCCGGTTCGGGCCGACTACTTTGCTCTCGACCTCAACGCCCTCGGGTTGCAGCCCGTGGCGGTCAATGCAAGTCGGCAGTACGCTGGCACGCGGGAAGTGACGCCGGGCGAATTCCAGGCCTACCGCTGGGACAACGTGACCGGCTACACGAACCTCGGTACCCTCGGCGGCACAGCCTCGGCTGCGGCGGCCATCAACGAGGCCGGGTGGGTCGCGGGCACCAGTCGCATCGCTCCGACCAGTAGCGTCAACCACGCCTTCCTGTGGCAGCCCGGCATCGGCATGACCGACCTCGGCACCCTCGGCGGCACGTCCTTCCCGACCGTGTCCGCCCTGAACGCGACCGGCACCGTGGTCGGGGCCAGCCCCATCGCCGGCAACGCCGCCACGCACGCCTTCGTGTGGCAGCCGGACACCGGCATCATGACCGACATCGGCACCCTGGGCGGCAACAACTCCGTGGCCCGCGGCGTGAACGACGACAATGTCGTGGTCGGCGGCAGCAGCACCGCGACCGGAGGCATGCGGCCGTTCGTGTGGGCACCCAACCGCGACATCGCCGAGCTGGCAGGCACGATCCCGGTCGGCTTCGCCCCGGACGCGAACGGTGCGGCCTACGCGATCAACAACAATGGCATGGTGGTCGGCCAACTCGGCCGCACGGATGGCACGGCCGGTGCGTTCATCTGGGACGGGGGAACCTTCACCGAACTCGGTGGCCTGGGCGGCAACGACTCCCTCGCCCTCGGCATCAACGACCTCGGTCAAGTGGTCGGCACGGCCCAGAACGACGCGGGTGAGAACCGGGCCTTCCTCTGGACCGCGACGACCGGCCTGGTCGATATCTCGTCCCTGCTCGACCCGGACGCGAACATCACCCTGACGCGGGCGATTGGCATCACGGCCACCGGCGACATTCTGGCCGAAAGCTCGACGCTCGACGGCACGATCCTCTACCTGGTCACGCAGAAACTTGTCACGGACCCACCGCCGCCGGTCGACGTGCCGGCCCCGCCGGCATTCGTGCTGATGGCCCTCGGCTTGCCCCTCGCCGGCCTGATGCGTCGGAAGCGGGCGGCTTAGGCGACTGGAGAACGAAGAAGCGGCCCGCCGGTCAATACCGACGGGCCGCTTTCATCGTTGGAGTAGCTCTTTCAGATAGGCAGGCAACCGCCGATAAGTTTCCATGTACGACTCTTCGAGCGGCACCTCGACAAACCACGTCTTGTCGTCCAGAAACAGGGGTCCCGCGGGTAGTGGTTGACCGAGGCCGACGGCGTCGAGGTAGGCGACTGGCTTGCGCTTCGCCTGGTAACCCGCGATTAAAAACGGCCGGCCTACCGGCAACGGATCGTCCGTGGCGTCGCGATCCAATCTCGACCAGATGGCCGCGTGCATTCCGTTCGGGGCCGACGGGGTCGGCGGCAGGATGTCGATGACCAGCACATGAACGCCCGTCCGAAGGAATTCGGCAACCTTCCCAGCGAACTCTCCGACGGACACGCCTCGGTCCTTATTGGCGGCAGAAACCAACTCAATGACGGCGACGATGCGGGATCTTTGGGCCTGATGAATGACGATCCGCCGCCGGGGGGGTACATCACTTCCTTCACGACCACCCGTCGCTCGGCACGCGGCCGGGCCACGGCCGTCCCTCCCGGCCCCGCCTCCGGTCGTCGCTCCGGTGCCGTTCGCAGGTCATAGGTCGAAACGTCGGAGACGAACCCTTCGGAATGCTGTTCCGGCAGTGCGAAGTAGCCGTCTGGCAAAACGCCGTCGTTAGCGTTTGGATGGCGTGGAAGTGCCCCGCCGTCATCCGCGACCAGTCGTGCAACGCTATGCCCGCCCCTCCTACAACTTCTTCTTCGGCCCGCTGACGTACTTCGACGGTTCCGGTTCGCCGACGGCCTTGAGCAGTTCCAGCACGATGTCGTCGCTCGTCTTCCCCTCGGCCTGGGCCTGGAAGTTCGCGGCGATGCGGTGCCGCAGCACGGGGATCGCGGCCTTCTTGATGTCGTCGATGGCCACGCTGAACCGGCCGTCCATCGCGGCGAACGCCTGCCCGGCCCGCACCAGGTACTGCCCGGCCCGCACGCCGGCGCCGAAGTCCACCATCCGCTTCACGAACTCCGGGGCCGTCGGGTCTTTCGGCCGCGTCGCCCGCACCAACTTCACCACGTACTCGGTCACGAAGTCGCCGACCGGGACGCTGCGCACGAGCTTCTGCAAGTTCAGGATCGCCTTGCCGGTCATCACCTTCGTCAGTTCGGCGGCCTCGTCCTTCGCGGTCATGCTCACGATCCGGCGTTCTTCCTCGGCCGTGGGGTAGTCCACCTTCACGTTGAACATGAAGCGGTCGAGTTGCGCCTCCGGCAGCGGGTACGTGCCTTCCTGCTCGATCGGGTTCTGCGTCGCGATCACGAAGAACGGCTCCGGCAGCTTCATCGTCTCGCTACCGGCCGTGACCTCGCGCTCTTGCATCGCTTGCAAGAGTGCGGCCTGCGTCTTCGGCGGCGTGCGGTTGATTTCGTCGGCCAACACGATGTTCGCGAAGATCGGCCCCTGTACAAAGCGGAACTCCCGCTTCCCCTCTGGCGTCTCGTCGAGGACCGTGGTGCCAGTGATGTCGGAGGGCATCAAGTCCGGCGTGAACTGGATTCGCTTGTAGTGAACGTCCAGGATTTGGGCGATGCTGCTGACCATGAGCGTCTTCGCCAGCCCCGGCACGCCGACGAGCAAGCAGTGCCCGCGGGTGAAGATGGCCGCGAGGATTTGCTCGATGACCTCGTGCTGGCCGACAACGACCCGTTTGAGTTGATCGACCATCGCCGTACGGTGTTGGGCGAACTGCGTGAGGTACTCGCTGATATTGGCGGACACCGGTGGTTCCTTTCGTCGGAGGTTGAGGGGCATTCTACAAGCGTGCGGAGTGTGGAGCGCGGAGTGCGGAGTGAAAACGAAGCCCGGATTTCACTCCGCCTGGTAAACTATCCTCATGCCACGGCTCACCGCCCATCTCGGTTCGCTCGGCTCCGCCCTCTCGCGGCGGGACTTGCTCCGCATTGGGTTGCCCGCGTTGCTCGCCGCGAACCCGGCGCGGGCGGTTAAGCCGCGCGGCGGGTTTGGCCGGGCGAAGTCGGTGCTTGTCGTGTTCGCCAGCGGCGGGCAGAGTCCGTTCGAGACTTACGACCCGAAGCCGAACGCCCCGGAGGAAATCCGCGGCGCGTTCGGCAGCATCCCGACCGCCGTACCTGGCCTGCGGTTCTGCGAACACCTGCCGAAGCTGGCCAAACTGGCCCACCGTGTTTCTGTCGTCAAGAGCGTCATGCACGACGACCTCGACCACGGGTCGGCCGTGTACCTGTCGCTGACCGGGCGGTTCCACCCGCGGAAGTCGTCGAACCCCGACCCGTCGCCGAACGATTACCCGTCGCTCGGGGCTGTGCTGAAGCGCGTGCGGCCGGCCGAGCGGTTCCCGTACACGGCCATTCACGTCAACGGCCCGCTGCTCGTCCCGTTGCGGCCGTCGCCCGGCCTGAACGGCGGCTTCCTCGGCCGCGGCTTCGAGCCGGACATCGTCGGCGATCCGACCGACGAGAACGAACTGACCGGCGGCCTCGAACAACTCGCGGACGTGTCCGCGGCCCGCTTCCAGGGGCGGCAGCAACTCCTCGGCGACCTCGACAGCAACCGCTACCCGACGACGGCCGACCACACGACGATGGTGAAGCAAGCCTACGACGTGCTGAAGTCGCCGCAGGCACGGAGTGCGTTCGACCTGTCGCGAGAATCGGCGGCCGTCCGCGACCGCTACGGCCGGCACCGACCGGGGCAGGCGTGTCTGCTCGCCCGACGGTTGGTGGAAGCCGGCGTGCCGTGGGTGACGACATTCTTCAACTACACGATCCGCGGCCAGGACAAGCACCCCGACGAGACCGACGCTTACGGCTGGGACACGCACAACGACATCTTCGACGCGATGAAAACGCACCTGCTGCCGCGCTGGGACGCGACGTTCTCGGTGCTGCTGGACGACCTGCGGGAACGCGGCTTGCTGGAGACGACGCTCGTGGTCGGCATGGGCGAGTTCGGGCGAGCGCCGAAGGTGGCCCTGGAACCGCGATTCGCGGGGGCATCGCCGGGGCGGAAGCACTGGGCCGGCTGTTACTCCGTCGTGGTAGCCGGTGCCGGCGTAACGCCGGGAAGTGTATACGGCGCGTCCGACCGCATCGGGGCGTACCCGAGTGACAAGCCGGTGACACCGGCCGACCTGACGGCGACGATGTTTTATGCGCTGGGCCTCGACCCCGGCGGCCACTACGAAGACGCCGCGAAGCGGCCGTCTGTCATCTCCGAGGGATCGCCGATCACGGGATTGTGGGGGTAGGTATTTGGCTTTCTGGCCTGAAAGGCCGGTTCTGTCAGCCCAGGTCGGAGCGAAGCGCAGGCCTGGGTATCAGCGACACCAACGACCCGGCCCTGAAAGGGTCGTTCATTTCCGTGGGCTGGAATGAACGACCCTTTCAGGGCCGAAAATTTCTCCGTTCCTAACCCAGGCCTTCGGCCTGGGCTGACAGAACCGGCCTTTCAAGCCGGAAGGGCACTCACCCGCCCGACTTCGGCGTGACCTTCAGCGTCTTCTTCTCCGTCTTCCGCATCACCGTGATCTCGATCTCCACGCCGGCCTTTTGCGCCGCGAGGGCGGCCATATAGTCGTCGATGCCCTTCACCGGCTTGCCGGCGATGGCGATGATGAAGTCGCCCGCCTTCACGCCGCCGGCCTCGGCCGCACCTTCCTTGATCACGTCCTCGACCAGCACGCCCTTCCCTTCCTCCTCGTAGTTGCCGGGCATCACGCCTAGCCGCGGCATCTTCGCCATGGCCTTGTTGCTCGTGTCGGTCGGGTCGCTCCACCGGCCCTTCGTCGCCAGGAAGTTCGGCCGCTCCGGCACGGTCGCCAGGTGCGCCGCGATGATCTCGCAGAAGCCGACGATCTTCTCCATGCCGACGAGTTCGATCTTGTCCGGCGTGTCGCTCGGGCGGTGGTAGTCCTTGTGCGTGCCGGTGTGGATGAACAGCACCGGCACGTTCTTCTGGTAGAACGACTGGTGATCGCTCGGCCCGCTGCCGGCCGGAGTCTTCAGCATCTTGAAGTCGAACTTCTTGTTGACCACGTCGATGAGCTTGTCGAAGCCGTCGCTGGTGCCGGTGCCGCTGGCCACGAGGCGGAGCTTCTTCTTCCCTTCCTCATCCACCGTGGCGGCCCGGCCGACCATGTCGAGGTTCAGCATGAACACCGTCTTGTCGAGCGGGAACAGCGGTTCCTTTGCATAGTGAATCGACCCGAGCAGGCCGCGCTCTTCGCCCGAAAATGCGATGAACACGATGCGACGGCCAAAGCGATTCGGCATGTCGCCAAACCGGCGGGCGAGTTCGAGCAGGGCGGTCGTGCCGCTGGCGTTGTCGTCGGCCCCGAAGTGAACTTGCCCCTCGGCCGCTTGCCCGCCGAGACTGCCCTGGGCGCTCGTGCCGAGGTGGTCGTAGTGTGCGCCGATGACGATGGTTTCGTCCGCCAGCGGGCCGCTGCCGGGCAGGACGCCGACAACGTTTTTGCACGGGATCGGCTCGCGGTTGATCGTGACTTCGGTTGTGATCTTGCAGCCGGTCAGGGCCATCGACTGCGGCTTCATCTCCTTGTCGATGGTCGTTTCGATGTCGGACAACTTCTTGTCGTGGGCCGCTAGGAGTTTGTCCAGCACGGCCCGCTTGGCGTGCAGCACGGGAATCTTCGCGGCCGTGCCGCCGGACCGCCGCAGGTCCATGAGGGCGTCGTCCATCTTGCCGAAGGTGCGGTCGTTGACGAACACGATGCCGGCCGCGCCGGCCTTCTCGGCGAGTTCGATCTTGTTGACGAGGGCGGCCACGCCTTCCAGATCGCCGACGAAGGGCGTGTCTTTCTGCTCGGCCTTCGGCGTCTTGCGGAGGACGATCACCACCTTGCCCTTCACGTCCTGACCGGCGTAGTCATCGTACTTGAACTTGTCGGTGTTCACACTCAGGCCGTAGCCGAGGAAGACGAGGTCGCCGCTGACCTTGCCGCTGGCGGAGGTGCCGAGGACGGTGAACTCGTCGTTGAACTTGAGCGGGGCCGCGTCCTTGTCTTTGAGCGTGAGGGCGACCGCGTTCGGCGTGCCGAGCTTGGCCCGGCCGGTGGCCAGGAACGGCTGGTAGTAGCTGTCCTTGTTACCGGGCTGGAGGTGGGCCTCCTTGAAGACTTCGACGACCTTCTCGGCGGCCTTGTTGATGCCCTCGCTGCCGATACCGCGGCCCTTGCACTCCTCGCCGGCGAGGTAGAAGATGTCTTTCTTCATCCGCGCGAGGCTCTCGTCCGGCGTCACGGCCGGACAGGCACTCGCCGCGCCGAGCAAAGACAAACAAGCCAGGAAACGCTTCATGGGTACGACTCGAATATGAGATGAGAACAGCCGCCGTGCGGCGGCCGGGGAGGTTCGAGGGAATTGTACGGACGATTTTGTGAGGGAGGTATGAGTAGGTCGGCCGGCGAGCC
>JBBQCQ010000124.1:0-8535 GCA_038318835.1 Gemmatales bacterium
GGACGAACCCGGCCAGCGTCGCCGCCGCGTGCGTCTTGCCGGTGCCGGACGGTCCGGAGAACAGCGCGATCAGCCCGCGGCCCAGGCTGAGCCGCTGGCCGAACCCCAGGTCGTGCTGCACACGCGCCTGGTTCCGCATCCGCCGGAACAAGTCCAGCAACTGCTGCCCGGCCGCGTCCGACAAGATTACCTGGGCGAGCAGTTCCTTCTCCTGGGCGGCATCCCCGCCGGGCGTTTCCCCCACCCGCGGCTGAATCCGCTGGGCGAACGAGACCAATCGCCGGGCCGACTGCCGCCGACACGCCTCGCCGTAGACCTCCGCCTCGTAGTTCTCCTGCGATTGGTCCGGTATCCGGGCCGTGGTCGCGAACAGGCCGCGGGCCGTGGCCACGGCGTCGTCGATCGGGCCTTCGGTGAACTGATACGACGCGATCGATTCGAGGAAGCTCCGCGGCAGGTCGTCCGCCCCCAACCGGCGGTTCTCTCGTTTCAGGCGGTCCCGCCACATGAGTAGCCGCGTTTCCTGGAGCGGCACAGGCAGTTCGAACCGGACGAAGACGTGGTTCTTCTTGCGGAACGGTCCGGCCGCGTCCCACGCCGTTTCGCTCGTGACAATCGTGGGCAACGGAAAATCGGTCGCGGCGGCGATGAGTTCGTTCCACCGCGGTGTGCCTGCCTCGGCCAGCAGTGGCTCGACGCCCACCCACAGCACGGCGCTGATGGGCAGCCACGCTTCGCGGTAGACGCGGCGGATGAACGTCGGCCAGTCGGCCGCGGGCGGACCTTTCGCCACATCGACGACCAGGAGCGGTCGCCGGTCCCGCACGTCGGTGAGCCAAAACGCCCGCGCCGCCGCGACACCCGGACTGCCCGCCGGGCCGTGCAGCATAAGCACCAACCGGCCGGATTTGTCGCGGTCGGTCCACCAGGTCTGCCACCATCGGGCCAGAGCTTTCAGCCGATCTCGCACCTCCGGATCGACGCCGAGGCTTTCCCACGGGTACGGGGCCGTCACTCGATCGACGGCGTCTCCGAGGGCCGGATCGCAGTCGTCCCGACCGCGGAGATAATCTGCGATTCGCGGGTCGAGGCGGATCGGCCGGTCGGCGGCTAGGTCGCCGTCGCCCAGAGTGATGAGGAACCGCTTCCGCAGCGGGCCATCCGGGGCGAAGACGTGCCACGACAATTCGTCCAGCTCGGATGCTGGCTCCAGAATCCGCAGCGTGGTCTCGGCCGTGAGACCGCCGCCGGAGCGAGCGTCGGCCGGCACCGCCCGCAGTGCGGCACGGTACCGGGGCACCCGCTCGATCAGGAACGCCAGCAGAACCACATCGAGTAAGAGCGTGGCGTGGGCATTTCCCCCCTGCGGCGGCAACGTCATCAGGCGGAACTGGAAGCCCAGCGTGTACGCCCGCAGGCTCTTGATGGTGCCGTCGTCCGGCCGGGCGAGGGTCGCTCGCAGACGCTGCCGGATGAGTTCGTCCTGCCGGTTCGCCGAACGCAGGAGAGCCTGGATTTGTTCCGCACAGTCGGCATCGGCAACGGAATCATCCCACCGGTATTCGGCCCGCAGGATTCGCCGCCACTCGACCGGGAACGGGTCGTCGTTCGCGCCGCCGATCGCGTCCGATCGCACGCGGAGCAGGTACGCCCGGAAGAGGGTCTCCACCCGTCGCAGTTCGTCGTTCAGGTGTTCCGAACTGAATGCGTAAGGTCCGGTGGGGTCGTGGGAAGGCGAAGCCGGGGAATCGACCGGATACGGGGCCGCGTTCCCGATGTCATCGTTCGGTAGATCCGGGTCACGGTCATTCACGGGCGCGAGTTCCTCATCACTCGGTTCCTCTCGGTCGATCAGTCGCGGGTCCAGCCGGTCCACGTCCTCGGGTCCGTCGTCGGTTGGCTCTTCTTGCGTCGGCGGGGGCCGCCACCACCTGCGGAGCATCCGAAACAGGCGACACATCAGCGCGCCCGCGACCGTTGAAATTCGACCGTCCGCCCAGGGACACCCGGCACCGGGTGGAGGGGTTCGAGGTGTCCGTTCAGTTGCAGAACCACATCGAGCGGGCGGGGTTCGAGTTCGACCACCAGTCGGTCGCCGGTTCGACGCACGCGGCCGGGCCGACGGATGAACTGCTCCAGCAAGTACGCGGGACTGGACCGGTCCATGCCTGGCAGCCAGCGTGCCCACGCCCGCAGAACGACCTGGGCCGCCGCGACGAATCCGGCCTGCCGCGTCGCGTCGGCCGCAGAAGGATCGATAAGGCTGCCAACCGACCGGACGAGCGTCGCCGGAGCTTCGATCACGGGAAATTCGTGTCGGCTGCCGGATAATTCTAACCACGTCGCCTGCCAGTTCGCGATGTGCTCGGCGGGGATGGTCGGGGTGTCGAGACGAATCGCGAACGGCCACAGCTGCGCGGCCTCGTCTCCGGCGAAGGCCATGCTGCCATCGCCGACCGGCACGCGGACCACGCACAGGGGGGCAGTGCCCGCGAGCAACCCTTGGCCGAGCAAAACGCGAACGAGGAGTGCCTGCCAGCGGTCCGCCTGTTCGGGGTCCACCGCCCACGGGTCCGCCGCCGCGTCCCACGCCGGCTCGTCGAGGTCCGCGAACGCGGCGAGCAACGGATCGAACCGCGGGCCGAGCGGTTGCCCGGCCCACCGGGCGGCGAGCGCGGCGAGCAGAAACTTCGCCCCACCGGCGGGAAACTTCACCCGCTCGGCGAGCGCGGCTAACCGCAGATCGTGGACAGTTCGCAGGAGCAAGAAGATGCCCGCGGCGGGTGTCTCGAATGTGTCGATCGGCGCTCGCGGGGAGGGGGTCGCCGTCTTCGCGAGGGTTCGCACCACGTCTTCGGCCGCGGGGCCGAGGAGATCTCGGACGCGGGTGGCGGGCGTGGTCAGGAGGAATTCGAGGAACTGCGGCAAGGCCGCATCGTCGGCCCAGTCGGGATGGCGAGTCGTCACGGCGGTGTACGCGAGCAACGCATTCGCCGGCGAGGCCAGGTCGGATTCCTCCCACCCCGGCGGCGGTGGCGTCAGCGCGACTCGGAGAGCCTCGATCCATTGCCGTTGCCGCGGCGAGGTGGCACGGATCGGCGTGGCTGGGGTCGCGAGGGGCACGAGGGGCAGGGGGGTCGCGAGGGCGGCTTCGATCCCGTTCGTGAGCCAGGCGATGTCGAGCCAGTCGAACGCCGCGACGGCCTCGGCGACGGGCACGGCGAGCGGCAACGCGAGCGGACAGCGGGCCAGGAGAAACCGCACAGCGTGAACGACGGCCTCGGCCAGGTGCGTGCGATCGGTCCAGTCGGTGTCCGGGCGGGGCGTCGCGAGAAACGTGGCGAACCAGCCCTCGACCGCAACGGATGCGAACGATTCGCCGGCGAGGCGTTCGAGAATGCGAACGGCTGCCGCGAAGATCGGCCGTTCCGCGGCGGGCGGCGGAGTCGCCGAACCGACGACGGCTTCCACCCAGACACGCCGGGTGTGATGGCCGAGTGCCTGCAAGAGTTGGGGCAACTTCCCCCGGTCGCGGACGTGTCGCAGGACGGCTGCCGCGAGGTCGGAGTTGGCGAGCAGCGCGTCGGCAAGGGTCTCGCTCGCGGTCGGCCGGCGGTGCGTGGCGAAGCGGGCGAACGACCAGTGATCGGCCGCCCGGTCGTCGAGGACGGCAAGCAGGAACTCGGCCAGGTGAGCCGCCCGGTTCGGGAATCGGGCCACCGTGTCCGCTTCGGCGGTGGCCAGACGGCGGAGGAAGGCCGTCGCCATCGCCTGGCCCCACACGCGAGCGGGGTCGGCGTCGCCGGCGAGTACGACGATGCGAGCGTGAACGTCGCGGACGAGAAGAACCTCATCGGGGTCGGTGGTGACCGCCCGCACGGCCGCCTCGAAGGCCGCGAGCACCGGCGTCGCCAGTCCATCCAGCCGTGCCGCCGCTGCTGGGTCTTTCACCCGATACTTGCGGTCCCAGCGGTGGATGCGGTGGCTCATGGTTGTGGCGAGAACGTGGCGCGTGGGATATTAGAGATCGTTGAAATGGTCCCCGAGGAACGTTAACGATTGGAGCAGATTCGCGTAGTTTGCCTTACTGCTCGCGCTACCAGCTAAACTCTTTTGCTTGACGTGTTGGAAGAAAGACCCCAACCGCGAGTCGAGCAGGGGTTGCGGCACCTGTGTGGTAGCAGGAGCCTGCGGCAGGCCGTCTATCCAGGCACTCGCAGTGGCAGCATTCCCCTTTGTCGGTACATCGAACAGCCCCTTGGCCAGTTCCGCAAGCGTGGCCGTTTTGTTCGCACCCTTCAAAAATTCTGTCACGTCCGCGGGGATAGCTGTACCGGCGTCGAGCACGCCGCCGACCCGTTTGAAGTTGGCCGTCCGGTGATTCGAGGCAAACAGTGCGTCGATCATCTCCACGTCTTTCGAGTTGCTGACCAATCCCTTGGCCACCGCTGCCGCGTGGTTGTTGGCCAGGACGTTCATGACGGCATCCGGGTCTGCTTCGATGATCGCGTGGACCAGGGCTTCGAGTCCCGGCGTATTCGTGGTCACGAGGCCTTTGGCGATCCCTTTCAGTGCGGGCTTGTCCTTGTCGCTCGGGAAAGTTTTCGCGAAGGTCTCCGTTGCGGTCGCGGTGGCTGTCCAGATGTTGCCGGCAATGTCCACGACGGCGGTGGGTGCCAGCTTCGACCCGAACGCCGCGATGGCTTTGTCCCCGTCCGTCGCGACCTCGTGAACCTTTCCGACGATGTTCTCAAACCGATCCGGGAAGTTGGCGAGTTTTAAGTAGTCCCCGACCTGGTTGAGCAGTTTCGTCTCGTCGATGCCCCCTCCGCTGCCCACCGCGGTGCCGGGCGGCAGTTTGGTGCGACGGCCGAGAATTTCGCCGCTGACTTGCAGCGTGCCGTACACCTCCACGACGTTCTCGTCCTTCACAACCAGCACCGGCTCGAACTTGCCCTTGTCGGTGAAACGACCGATCGCCACCCGGTTCGTGCCGGGCGGCGAACTCGGCATGGTGATCCGAAGCTCGTCGGAATAGCTCGCCGGAACCGGCGGCGGAACCGACGGGGTGCCCGCCGGCGGTGACGGCGGCGGGGTGGTCGGTTCCGGCGCGGCCGGCGGCTCGAAGTGGTGGTAAATCCGCCAGTGCTCCGAACCGGCCAACGCGGGGGTGTTGGCCGTCGATGTCGCGATCGAATTCGCCACGAATTCCAGGGCCGACCCGCCCCGGAGCACGAAGTCGCCGGCCACCGTGACGCGGGCGGCGTGCAACTCGATCGCCGACTGGTCGCCGGTGTCGCGCACGGCGAGGGTGGGCGTGCCCTCCTGGGTCTGGACCGCGAAGGTCACGCCCGGGTCGTTCGGGTAACTTCCCACGAACACGGTCGTGCTCTGGCCCTTGTCCGTCGTGGGCGGGGCCACGATCCGTTCGGCGGTCAGGCCGGCGTAGCGGCGCTCCGAGATGTCGATCTGCCAGCCGCTGGTGGCGGCTGCCCCCTCGGTCGGCGGCGGCAGGTTTTCCGCGAAGCTGAGCTTGGCCAGGAACACCGGCCAGGGGGTCGGTGCGGCCGGGGCGGGTCGGCTGGCGCGGAAGTCCAGGTCCGCGGGTGGGACACCGTCAGGGCGGGAGATGTCGGCCGACTGCCGCGCCGCGGTTTTCGACACCGCCAACCGGGGCGTTTCGCGCGTGCGGGGGTCGCGGTCGGGGCCGTCGCACCACGTTCGATCCCACCCACGGACAGCCGGCGCGGGGGATTCTTCCCCGTACACCAGCCACAGATCGTAGCTCTGGTCTTTATCGAGCGTGTCACGTTTCTCGACGTACACGGGCACGACCAGTTCCCGGCCATACCCGTCGATAGCCATGCCCGCGCGAGCGCGAACGACGGCCGTGTTGGTCGACTCGGCCACGACCGTCACGTCCAGCCCGGCCAGGACGCCCCACGAGTGCAGCGCGAGGTTGTGCCGCCACCGTGCCTGCCGGTGGTAGTCCTGGTCGGTCGTCAGGTCGGCCGCTTGCAGGAACTGTCGGTCGTAATAGTTGACCCGTGTCGGAGACGCGGTGGCCATGTCGGACGCCTGTTAGGGGATGATGCCGGCCTTCGCCTTTCGCAGCACCGGCTCGAAGGCCGGGCCGTACCCGCCGACACCGAGGACGACGCGGACGGGCCTGTTCTCCAGCCGCTGGTCGTCGAGCGGGATCACGAGCAAGTCGCCGAGCGATTGCAGGTCCAGAGTTTGCCCCGGCTCGATCGCCAGGTTCCCGATCACCCGCACCACCGCCCCCGGGAAGTCGGGGTCGGCGGGGTCCGGTGGGTCCAGGAAGACACTGGCGTGAATTTGAATTTTGGAAATCGTCCCGGCCCCGCTGTTGCGGAGCACGCCGGCGATGATCTTCAAGCTCTTGTCGGTGGCCGACACGCGGGCCACCTTCGCTCCGGTCAGCAAGAGGTCGTCGCTCGACGTGAGGCCGAGTATCGGCGTCTCGGGCGCGCCGGGTTCGGTCGGTGTGGCAATCTCGGCGATGATGCCGAAGTTGCTGTAGTCGATCTCGCCGGCGACGGGTTGGCGGAAGTACACCTTGAGATCGCCGTCGATCTTGACCACGCCCGAAGCATCGACGGTCAGGACGGGGGAGAAGCTCGGCTGCGTTGCGTTTGGCTCGTGCGGGCCGACCACGCCGACGGCGACCTTGTTCCGCTCCGGGTTGTTCTTCTTGCCGGGGTTCGCCAGCTCGATCCGCAGCTCGCGGTACGTCGCCGTTTTGTCGGCCACGCTCGCCAGATAGACCTGGTTCTTGCAGGCCGCCGCGGTCTCCGGCCGCGGGCCGACGAAGGCAACCCCACGCGGCCCGTCGTACTCCTCGGGCAGGCGGATCAGGTGGCGGGGGAAGAGGTCCTCGAACAGAAAACGGACCAGGTAGGGTTTGTTCATGCGGGGCGAGTCCGCGGCGAACTCGGCCAGCCGGCGAAGAGTCTCGGATCGCAACGGCACGCGGTTGGCAGCGGCCGCGAGATCCGAAAGTTTGTCCGGGTTGCGGATCAGGCGGTTGAGCAACCGGGCCAGCAAGGTCCGCAGCCGTGGCTCGCTCAACTCCGCGAGGGCGTTCGGATCGAAGACGACCTCCGGGACGAGGAGAAGTTTCTCCACGTCGCTCCGGCCCCGGATCGCCGCGAGTAGGCCGGTCGGGTCGGGGAGGTCTTCCGGGCGAACGACGACTTCGCGAAAGCCGACCACAACGGCCGCGGGCTTCTCGGTGGGGTTCTGAACGGCCACGGTCGTGTGGAACCGGATGGCCCCGCTCGATTCCACCGTGAGTTGATCGCGGTACGCCGGCCTCGTTGGGTCGTCGCTCCGACGGCCGATCGCGAACAATCGCACGTCGTTCGGCCCTTCCGGGCCGAGCAGCAGTCGTGCCCGCTGGGATGCCGCGACGACCCGACCGCCGACGGCCCCGACGTACACCCGGCCTTCGAGCTTGTTCTCCGGCTGCGAAACGATCGTGCCGAGGAAGACGGCCTGGCGGGGGTGGTCCTCCGGGCGTTCGGGGTCGTACCGGCCGGCGTCTTCGTACAGCACTTCGTGCCCATCCGCGATCCGGTCGGTGCTGGTCTGAGTCGCGTAGGCGAGCCAGACCTCCGCTCCTGTGCGGGTCGCGTCTAAGGGGGTGTCCTCGGATAGCAGAATCATCCGCCCGGCGCCGTCGATGGCCATGCCGAGCGAGATGGTCTTATCTTGCAGCCAAAGGCCGGCGACGATGCCCGCCCGGTGAGCGGTCGCCTGGTGGCGGGCCGCGATGGTGACGATCGCATCGGCTTCGGCCGCGAGCGCGGCGGCGCGGAGCACCGCCCCGTCCCGGTACGCCGGTCGTTTGGCGGCC
This sequence comes from Gemmatales bacterium, assembly GCA_038318835.1. GTDB lineage: Bacteria > Planctomycetota > Planctomycetia > Gemmatales > Gemmataceae > Limnoglobus. The sequence goes on from JBBQCQ010000124.1 coordinate 7,880, forward strand.
TCGCGGATAGCGGGCGCCGCGGTCATGGGGTCACGTCAATTCGAGCGGTGATCGGGGCGGATACGATACCAGCCTTCGAGGTTGTGAAGGTGAGTTCGACGAGCCAACGGCCATTATCAGTGCCGTCCAGCTTCGTGATGCTCGCGTCCTTCCCCGCCGTGATGGCGAGGGGGAGTCCGTGCGTTGTCGTGAATGGCGTCGTCGTTTCGGTCGTCAGGTCTTTGGCCGACCCGGCGGTGATCGTCACGCCGGTGTCTGCGGAGACGTTCGTGAATTTGAAGTCGACCTTGTTCGCGGTGTTCTTGCTGACGCTGACGCGGAGGGGGATGACCTCGAACGTGATGGCCACGGGCAATTGGTTCGCACCCAGGAACGTCTTCGTGTCGTTCTCCCGGAGGATAGGCGAATCGATCGTTCGGCCGAACGCATCCGGTAAGCCTTTGATCCCGACAAACTTGGTCGCGGGGGGAACAAACACCTCGGCCGTTCCGCCGTCGCTTTTGTCGTTCGGGTGGAATGGGACCTTGTCGATCTGCAAGAGGGTCGCCAGGTCGGTGTCCGGTTTGATCGGTGCGTCCGAAGCGTAAACCGTTCCCACGGGATCGCCAGCCAGTTGGAGGTTCGAAATTTTGAGGGGAACCGCGACTCGGGCGTTC
>JBBQCQ010000125.1:0-8521 GCA_038318835.1 Gemmatales bacterium
CGGCCCCGGCCAACTTACACGTTTTCCCGTTTCTGATGGCCCGCGGCCGGCCGGCGTGTTACGAATAGAGCAGGCACGGAGAGTCGACCATGAAAACGATCGCGGCCGCAGTGATGCTCTTGCTCCTCGGCGAGTCGGCGACGGCCCAGGTGTTCATCGGAGGCGTGCCCCGACCGGGCGGCTTCTCGCACTACCGCGTGACCGGCTTCGCCACGGGTGGCACCGCTTACCCGTGGCCCGTTCGCCCGTGGGGGTACGTGGCCCCGTTGCCCCTCGTGATCGTCGTTCCGCAGCCGATCTTCGTCCTCCCTGTATTGGAACTGCCAACCCCGCGCGAACCCGACCCGCAACCGGCCGTGCGACCCGCGGCGAACTGGCACGTCATTCGGCCAGATAAGGTTCCTGCGTTCCCGATCGTCGCCCGCCCCGACGTGAACGCCGCTATGCCTGCGGCCATCGGAGATCGCAATGCGAACCCGGTGCTCGAAGCCGCCCGGCAGGTTCAGTTGGCCCAGACCGCATTCGCTGCCGACGAGTACGGCCGCGCGATCGAACGGCTGACCGAGGCGATCAAAGCTCGGCCTACCGAACCGCTGAGCCACTTCCTGCTCGCTCAGGTTCGCATCGCGCGCGGCGAGTACGCCGAGGCGATGATGGCACTTCGCGATGGCCTGAAACTCACCCCCGAGTGGCCGGCGTCCGCGTTCACACCGAAGCCGCTCTACGCGGGCAAGCCGGCGAAGTTCGACGACCATCTGCGGGAACTGCGGGCGGCCGTTGCGGAACGGCCGGACGACGCGACCCTCCAATTCCTGCTCGCGCACGAACTCTGGTTTACGGGCGGCCGCGACGAGGCGACGAAGTTGTTCCGCCGGCTGTTACCACAGGTGAAGGAAAAGAGCCTGGTGGAATCGTACCTGAACGCAGGCGACGGGCGTGTGGTACAGAAGTGACCGCGACGCCCAGGCACAGCCGTGCCTGGGCTTCTCGTGTATCAGTTCGCCTGTTCCATCTTCATGTGGCAGTTCTTGTATTTCTTCCCGCTGCCGCACGGGCACGGGTCGTTGCGGCCGACCTTCTGGCCCACGTTGCGGATCGTCTCCACTTTCTTCGCCTCGCCGCCGGCGTTCGCCGCCGCGTTCACTTGCTCGGCCTGCTCCGCAGACACCTGCGCCGCCCGCGATTTCAGGGCACTCTCGGCCTGCCGATGGACGGCCATCGCCCCCTCGAAGTACGCACTCTGCACCTGATCCTCGTCCACGTCTTCCATCTTGAACACCATCTTCGTCGTCTTCTCGTAGATGCTGTCCCACATGATCTCGAAGAGCTTCATGCCCTCCTTCTTGTACACGATCTTCGGGTCTTCCTGGGCGTACCCGGCCAGGCCGACAGTGCTGCGGAGGTGGTCCATCGTTAGCAGGTGACTCTTCCACGCGCTGTCGAGTTCGTCGAGTACCAACCGCCGCTCCATGTGGTGCATCTCGGGGCGGTACGTCTCGTCGTAGGCGTTCAAGATCGCGTCGCGGGCCTGCTTGCGGCTCACGCCGGTCAGCTTTGCCGGGTCCAGGTCGAGCTTCAACTCGGCCTTCGCCCAGACAAAAAGTTCTGCCGCGTCGCCGGCTTCGGACAGGGTCGCCCCACTGAACACCTCGTTGAGGTGGGCGTCGATCTCCGGATAGTCAGCGGCCGGCATCGCAGCCTTGTTGATTTCCAGCAGCTTGTCCTTGATGATCGACCGCGGCTCGGTGCGGAAGATGTCTTCGGCAAGCTCCGGGTTGCGGAAGCGGTGCATCGTCCAGCCGATGAGTTGCTCGCGGTTCGGCCGGCGAGTCGGTGATGCCCGCTCGGGCAGGTTGGCGGCCAGGCCGACCATGACCGGGAATTCCAGGTCTTTCAGGCGGTACACTTCGCGAATCTTCTTCCGCAGTTCGTTGCCGATCTCTTCGCGGTCCTGGTTGGCGAACGCCTGCGCATCGACCGTCAGGCCGAAGTGCTGACGTGCCCAGTCGCCGAGCGCGTCGAGGCTGTACTGCCGGTCGAGGAACCGTTGGCCGTCGCTCAGGTCAACGGCTTCGACGGCCTTCGTCGCGGCCACTTGCAGGTACTCGCCGAGGTTCTCCTTGCCGATCTTCTTCAGGTCGGCCACGCCCACCTTCATGCCGAAGCGGGTCTCGGCCACGCGGGCCAGTTCCTGCCACTTCCAGTCCTTTTCGTCGTCGCCGCCGAGGTTCTCGTCGATGGCCTCCTGAATGTACGTCGGGGACGTGTCCATTGCCCGGTCGCGGGCCACCTGCACGGCCTCGTCGAAGTTACACCCGCGGAAGTCGGCCGCGACGAACTCCACACCCAGTCGGCCGGCCGCGAAGCTGGCGAAGCTGGCCTTGCCGTAGTTCTCGTCGGTGTACTCGATCACCGCGTCGCGGATTTGCGCGTCGATCATGTCGAGGATCATGATCCGCGGGTTGCCGCCATCGAGAACAGCCTGGCGGGCGGAGTACGTCCGCTTCCGCTGGGTGTCCATGACCTCGTCGTAATCGAGCAGGTTCTTCCGCTGGTCGAAGTGGTACTCTTCGACCTTCCGCTGGGCCTTCTCGATCTGTCGGCTGAGCATCCCGCTCTCGATGGCCTCGCCGTCCTTGAGGCCGATGAGCGGGCTGTTCATGAGGCGGGCCATGCGCTCGCCGCCGAACAGTCGCATGAGTTCGTCGGACAGCGACATGTAGAATCGCGACGAACCGGGGTCGCCCTGCCGGCCGGCCCGGCCGCGGAGTTGGTTGTCGATCCGCCGGCTCTCGTGCCGTTCGGTGCCGATGATGTGCAACCCGCCCATCTCGGCGACCTTGCGGCCTTCCTCCTTCATCTTCTCCTTCGACTCGATCTCATGAACGGTCGTCTTCCACACGTCCTCCGGCACTTCCAGCCGCGTTGGGTAGAGCGGGCGGTTGCTTTCGTTTTTGAGGTGTTGAAGGCGTGCCCAGGCCATCGTCTCGGCGTTGCCGCCGAGGATGATGTCGGTCCCCCGGCCGGCCATGTTCGTCGAGATCGTGACCGCGTTCACCCGCCCGGCCTGCGCGACGATCTCGGCCTCGCGGCCCACGTTCTCCGGCTTCGCGTTCAGCAGTTCGTGCTTCACGCCCCGCCGCTTCAACATGCCCGACAGGTGCTCGCTCTTGGCCACGTCGGTCGTACCGATGAGGATCGGCCGGCCCGACTTGTGCGTCTCAGCAATTTCCACCACGACCGCGTCCCACTTCTCGTGCTCACTCTTGAACACGAGGTCCGGGTGGTTGACCCGTTGGAGCGGTTTGTTCGTCGGGATGGCGACCACGTCCAGATCGTAGATTTTGGCGAACTCGCTCGCCTCGGTCATCGCGGTGCCGGTCATGCCGCCGAGCTTACGGTACAGCTTGAAGAAGTTCTGGAGCGTGACTGTGGCGAGGGTCTGCGTCTCCTGCTTGATCTTCACCCCCTCGCGGCGGTGCTTGGCTTCCACGGCCTGGTGAAGCCCGTCGCTCCACTGCCGGCCGAACATCGCCCGGCCGGTGTTCTCGTCGATGATGATGATGCCGAGGTCGTTATTCTCGCGCGGATCCTGCGCGATCATGTAGTGCCGGTCGCGGTGGTACAGGTGGTGGGCCTTGATGGCGTTGTCCAGCAGGTGCGGCCACTCCATGTTGCCGGGCGTGTAGAAGCTCTCGACGTTGGCCAGTCGCTCGGCCTCGCGCACGCCCAGATCGGTGAGGTGCGCCGAGCGGTCCTTTTCCTTGATCTCGAAATACACACCGCGGGGCACGTCCTTGATCTTCTCCGGGTCGAGCGTGCCGACGATGGGCAGGCCGTTGCCCTCGGTGCCGGTGAGCGTGGACTGCCCAGACGCCTTCATCTCCTGCCGGGCGGCCTTCTCCAACTCGGTGAGCTTGCGGACGATCTCGTCGGCCTTCTCGTAGTTGTTCACGTCGGTGTACGCCGGGCCACTGATGATGAGCGGAGTGCGTGCTTCGTCGATGAGGATGTTATCGACCTCGTCGATGATGGCGAAGTTCAACGGCGTCCGCTGCACCTGGCGGTAGAACGGGTCGTACTTCTCGTCGTCGAAGCGGGCCGGCTTCATGTTGTCGCGGAGGTAGTCGAAGCCGAACTCGCTGTTGGTGCCGTAGGTGATGTCGCAATCGTAGGCGTGTCGGCGGCGTTCCGGGTCCATGTCCGACTGGATGTACTCGGCCGATATGCCGAGCGCCTGGAAGATCGGCAGCATCCACTCGCAGTCGCGGCGGGCGAGGTAGTCGTTCACGGTGATGACGTGAACCCCCCGGCCTTCGAGGGCGTTCAGGTACGCCGGCAGGGTGGCGACGAGCGTCTTGCCTTCGCCGGTGACCATCTCGGAGATGTTGCCGCGGTGCAGCACCACGCCGCCGACCATCTGCGTGTCGTAGTGCCGCATCCCCTTCGCGCGTCGGGCCGCCTCGCGGCACGCCGCGAATGCTTCCGGGATCAGGTCGTCGAGCCGCGTGCCGGCCCGCAGTTTCTCGCGCAACTTCGGCGTGATCGCTTTCAGGTCGTCGTCGCTGATCGTCTTCAGCGGTTCTTCGAGCTTGTTGATCTGGTCGAGGATCGACCCCGGCACGACGACGTGCTGGTCGGCATGTCTGGGCCGCGAGTAGCCGATGCCCTTCACCATGCGGTCGTTGGCCGAGCCGAACAGGCGGGTGACGAAGCCGAGGCTGCCTTCGACGAAGCCGTTGAGCTTATCGCCGATCTTTTCGAGGATTCCCGCTTCCACTTTCGTATCGGTCGCCATGAGTCGTGCCTTCGGGCGTCGGGTTGCAGTGTGGGCCAGAGTGTTAGTCTAAGAATCCTGAGGGGAACGGGTCAATACAGACCACGTAACCGGCAAAATCGCCCCGGATTCTCGGAATGCCTCATCTGGGAACGGACGCCGTCACCGAGGAATCTCGCTGCCACCTGAAAAGGCGAGCGGCCCGGCATAAGCGGGCCATATCTTGAGAGCGAGTGTCGAGACACGGCCCGCATACGCCGTCTTCCTCCGAACCTCCCGCTTCCTTAACCCCTCTCTTCCGCCACCGCGTAAGATGGCGGCCATGCACGAACTGTTTGAACATACCGCGGACCTCGGCCTTCGCGTGACGGCCGCGGACCTGAACACGCTGTTCGGAGAAGCGGCCGAGTGCCTGTTCTCAGCCATCGTGGAGGATGTCGCGAGCATTCGGCCGACCACGGCGGCGACGATCGAACTCGTCGGCGACGACCGCGATTTCCTGCTGTTCGACTGGCTGCGGGAACTGCTCACGCGGTTCGACTTGGAGCAGGTGTTGTACAGCCGGTTCGACGTACAGGTGCGGCCCGACGGCCTGACCGCGACCGTGTGGGGCGAACCGCTCGACCGCGAACGACATGCTTTGAGTCACGAAGTGAAGGCGATCACCTACCACGAACTGAAGGTGGTCGAAACCGCCGGCGGGTGGCTGGCGGAAGTGATCGTGGACATTTAGGAACTGAACCATGAAGGAAAGTTTCGCCGGCCCGCTCGAACGTATCGATTCGTGCTGCGTGCGCATCCCGAAGAGCTACAAGGCGGGGATGCGCGTCGACGGCCTGATCTTCGCGAACGAGCGGATGGTGGAGGTGCTCCGCAAGGACAACGCGGCCGAGCAGGTGGCGAATGTGGCCACGCTGCCGGGTATTCAGGGCGCGAGCCTGGCGATGCCGGACATCCACTGGGGCTACGGCTTCTGCATCGGCGGCGTGTGCGCCACCGACCCGCTCGAAGGCGGTGTCATCTCGCCCGGCGGCGTGGGCTACGACATCAACTGCGGCGTCCGCCTTGTGAAGACGAACCTGTTCTGGAACGAGATCAAGCCGCACGTCCGCGAACTCGTGAAGGCACTCTTCTACACCGTGCCGTCGGGCGTGGGGAAGCGTGGCAAGTACAAGTTCGATGCGAAGGAAACCCGCCGCCTCATGGGCGAAGGGCCGAAGTTCGTCGTCGATCGCGACCTCGGCGTGCCGCAAGACCTGGAGTACACCGAGGCCAACGGGTTCATCCCCGACGGCGACCCGGACCAGGTGAGCGACCATGCCGTGAAGCGCGGCAGCGACCAGTGCGGCACCCTCGGCAGCGGCAATCACTTCATGGAAGTGCAGGTTGTAGATGCCGTCGTCGATGCTGACGTGGCGAAGGTCTTTGGGTTGGAACTGAATCAGGTGTGCGTGATGATCCACAGCGGCAGCCGTGGCCTCGGCTACCAGGTGTGCGACGACGCCCTGTCGCAATTCCGCAACCTCGACAAGAAGTACGGCATCGACCTGCCCGACCGCCAACTGGCATGTGCGCCGGCCGAGTCGCCGGAAGGAAAAAAGTACATCGCCGCGATGCGGGCGGCCGCGAACTACGGCTTCTGCAACCGCCAACTGCTCATGCAGCAGGCCCGCGAGGTCTTCGCGCACGTCTTCGGACGGACGTGGCAAGACCTGGAGATGCACCAACTGTACGACGTGGCCCACAACATCGCGAAGTTGGAAGAACACACTGTTGAGGGGAAGAAGAAGATGGTCTGGGTCCACCGCAAGGGGGCAACGCGGGCCTTCCCGGCCGGCCACCCGGAGGTGCCGGAACAGTTCCGCCACGTCGGCCAGCCGGTGATTATCCCCGGCGACATGGGCCGGGCGTCGTGGGTGCTCGTCGGGGCACCGGGCAGCATGGAGAAGACCTTTGGCACGACCTGCCACGGGGCTGGCCGGGCGATGAGCCGCACGGCCGCGGTGAAGGCGGCCGCCGGTAAGCGCATCGACAAGGAACTGGAAAGCCGCGGCGTGATCGCGATGGCGAGTAGTCGCCTCGGGTTAGCAGAGGAGCAGCCGAACGCCTACAAGAACGTCGATCATGTCGTGGAGGTTGTCCACGATGCCGACTTATCGCGGAAGGTCGCCCGCATGAGGCCCATCGGCGTCATCAAGGGGTAGATTGCAAGAGCCAAGAGTGAACGAACCACGGAGGTACGGGGGACACGGAGAAGAGAAAAGCCGGAGAAGACTCGGCACAGAAACTGCTCTCGTATTGGGAGTCAGTCCCGGAATCGAAACTCAAATTACATTGAGGTACGATCTTCCACTCTATCCTTGCACCAGGTGCCGTATGAAGATTCAGAATGCCGCGAACCGTGCCGCCCGGATCAGCTATGCCGCCATCGCGTGGTTACTGGGCCTTCCCATTCCGGTGATCCTCATCGCTCTGGTCATCGGCGGATGCACCCGCATCTAAAATCAGAACTATGAGAGCGAGCGGGGCGAAGTAGTAATACTTCGCCCCGCTTCTTTTAGTTTTAGCGTGATACACAATAAAGCGGGACGGCCGACGATCAATCGTCGGCCGTCCCGCATTGCTTCATGTCGTACATTTACTTATGGATTGCTGTTTGTTCCAGGATCATCACCACGGCGTCTTTCGGGTCGAGTTTGTCGAGTGCTTCCCCGATGGACGCGCCACCTTCGCCTTCCATGCGGCATACGGCCTCACGGTCCTCGACCTGAAAGACTGTCGGCAGTTGTTGGAAGTCGCCGCGGAGCACTCGGAGTGCGGTTCGCTCATTCTCGATTTCACCGCCTGTGCGGAGGCCACACGCTGAGAAGATGGATGTCAGCCAACTCCGCTGGAAGAAGATGTAATGCATCAGTGCTGCCCCTGCGACAACCGGTAGGAGCATCCACCACGGGTTGACGAAAGCGGCGAGCGCAAAGCCCACCATCAAGCACAAACCGGTGACCGCCTTCACCGCGCGGCCTGTCGTCCACTCGCGGTCGATTTCTTCGAGTCGTTGGCCGATAGCGGTCGGGCCGTTCGCGGCGATCTTTACCAGGCGATCGGGGAGGTCCTTCTCGGCGTCACGATTGGTGAGCGTCATCATCATAATTCAACCTCCGAGGTACTGATTGGGTTCGAGTGACTGCGTGGTGTTACTTGCCGTCAGATGGCCTCGGTCGGCGTGCGGCGACCGACCAAAAGCGAGAGCACAAAAAAAATCAGGAACACGAAGAATAGAATTTGGGCCGCGTACATGGATGTCCCCGACACATCCGTGAAGCCGAGCATGCCGGCGATGAAAGCGATGACCAGGAAGACAAGGGAGTAGTGTAACATCGGAGTCTCCACATTGTTGATATCAAAAACTCCTCCAACCGAGGAGCATTACTGATGATTGGCAAGCGGCGTGCCATTGGGCGAATGAGAATGGGTTCGCTCGAAGAATCTCCAGGAAACGACGCGGCCGCAGAGAAATGTCTGCGGCCGCGTGGCGGGAGGAGAGGTTCCCGCTCAGGTCTGGGCTTCGAGGTGTTTTGAGAGTGTGTCCAGGGTTTGCAAATGAGCCTTGGATCGTGGGAGAAGTTCTTCGTGAATGACGTTCTTGCAGGCTGTGGGCACGGCTTGGTCCTCGATCATGGCCTCGAAGCTGCCGATGCCGATGTCCTCGCCTTGTTGCAACGCGGCCAGGACAGTCTGCGGGCC
>JBBQCQ010000126.1:0-8467 GCA_038318835.1 Gemmatales bacterium
CATCTCGAACGGCACGTCGTCTTCGTTCAGTTCGTCCCAGATGAGTTTGTGAAGGCTGTGCGGGTCGCGGGGCGTCGGCGGGAACGGGTCTACGAGCAAGACGTTGACGCCGGCCCGGAGGAACTCCAGCGTCTTCGCGACGAACGACCCGATGGCCCGCTCACCCGCTTTATTTCCCGGCGACACGATTTCGATGACGCAGACGACCCGATCCAATCGGTAGCGGATGGCGATGCAGTTCGCCCGCTTCGACAGAGCCTCTTCGGCAGTTGTAGTGCGATCCGTCACGAAGGTTTCGCTCGTGAACCCGCCGTGCGGTTCCACCAACGCCGAATAACTCTTTGGGAGCACCCCCGCGTTCAGACGATCGCACAGCGCCATCGTCCAGCATTGATGAAAGTCGTGGCAGAGAGAAGGATCGACCCGCGACCAATCGTGCATCGGCATCGTCAGTCCTCTCGCCGTCATCCTACCACATCGTCCAGCGGCGGCAGCACGTCCGGTTCGATCTGGTAGCCGTCGGCCAGGGCGTTCGTGCTGTTGAACAGGGCGGCCACCGCCAACACTTCGCCGACGGCTTCGGCGTCGCAGCCGAGTTTGCGGAGGGCGGCCGTGTGTGAGTTCACGCAGTACGCGCAGCCGTTCGTCGCGGACACCGCCAGCGCGATTGCCTCCCGCGTTCGGGCGTCCAGCTTCGACGTGCGGCCGACCGCCTCCGGGTGCATGATCGCCTTCAGGCGGGACCACGTCAGTTCGAGGTTGTCCGGGTTCGTGGCCAGCACACGCCAGAAGTTTGGCACGAAGTCGATCTTCTTCGTGGCCTTGATATCGGCGTACACGGCCGCGACTTTGCCGACGGCGGACTCTTCAGGAACCGGCGTCACGATCGCGATTCGGGACATGTTGCCCTCCGGAGGACCGCCGGCAAGCCGGCGGCTATATAAAAACGGTCGTTGCCTGGGGACTGTCTTATGCCGTCGACTCGACCGATCGCGATCTACCACGAGCACCCGGACTGGTTCCGCCCGCTGTTCGCTGAACTCGACCGCCGCGGCATTCGCTATGCGAAGCTCGACCCGCGGGCACACGCCTTCTCGCCCGACGAGCAGGACTGCCCATACTCGCTCGTGTTCAACCGCATGAGTCCGTCGGCGTACCTCCGCGGCGGCGTGCAAGGGATGTTCTACACGCTCGGCTACCTCGCGCACCTCGACCGCCTCGGCGTGCCCGTGGTCAACGGCCTGACCGCGTTCACGATTGAAACATCGAAGGCCCGCCAACTCACGCTGCTGGAATCGCTGAAGTTGCCGTACCCGAAGTCTCGCGTCATCAACCACGCGAGCCAGGCGGCGGAGGCGGCCGATGGGTTGCGGTTCCCCGTCGTGGTGAAGGCCAACATCGGCGGAAGTGGGGCCGGCATCGTGCGGTTCGACTCACGCGAAGACCTGGTGCGGGCGGCGGCCGAGAACCGCCTCGACTTCGGCGTCGATCACACGGCCCTCGTGCAGGAGTTCACGCCGGCCCGCGGCGGGCACATCACCCGTGTCGAGATGCTCGGCAGCAAGTTCCTCTATGCGATCAAGGTGTTCACGAACGGTGACAACTTCAACCTGTGCCCGGCCGACATCTGCCAGCGAAGTGATGGCGTCGAGCTACAGCGCTCGGCGTGTGCCGTGGACACACCGAAGACCGGGCTGAAGGTCGAGGCGTACACGCCGCCGTCGGAGGTGATCGACGCCTGCGAAGAGATCATGCACGCGGCCCAAATCGACGTGGGCGGCATCGAGTACATGATCGACGACCGCGACGGCCGGCTCGTGTACTACGATGTGAACGCGCTCTCGAATTTCGTGGCCGACGCGGTCAACGTGATCGGCTTCGATCCGTTTGCGAAACTCGTCGATTTCCTGGAGCAGAAGGCGAAGTTGCCCTGGGACCCGCACCGACCGCGGCGCGTCCACCCGATCACCGACGGCTTGAACGACTGGGACGCCGCGGTTTGACGAGCGGCGAAAAAACATCAGCCTACGTAGATGCCGTCCGCGATCGAGGTGTACCCGAACGGCTCGCTGTAGTAGCCGGTGCCCGGCTCGCTGCCGCGGAAGGTGCTCGTGGCGGCCGTGTACACGCGGACGGCGGCCGGCAGGCGTTCGCCACTGCCGACGATCAAATCGAGTTGGCCGTCCCGATCCACGTCTCGCACGGCCGGTCGCACGCCGCCGCGTTCGGCAGCGTCGAAGGCGAAAAAGTTGGCCAGCGGACTCGCGACGGCCGCAGCCGCGTTCGCCGTCAGGGTCGCGCCGTCAAGGACCGTCACCCGCGGACCGCCGCCGGGGCCGCCCCCGAAAATCACCTCGGCCTTGCCATCGCCGTTCAGGTCGCCGGCCGCAAGGTAGATGCCGTTGCGGAGGCCGGCGAGGTCCGGCCCGCTGAAGGCGTAGAAGTCGTTCACAAGTTTCCGCGGATTGGTCGTCACCGTGCTGCCATCAAAGATGGCTACCCGCGGGCCGCCGCCGAACCCAGCCCCGACGATCAGATCGGCCGCCCCGTCGCCGTTGATGTCGGCCGCGGCCACGCGCGCTCCGCCCCGGAAGTTCGGGTCGTCGATGCCGAAGAAGTTGGCGATCACCTTCGGCTTGCCGGTCGCGTAGCTGAACACCATGACCCGACCTCCACCGCCCTGATCGGGCGTCACGATCACGTCGGCGTGACCATCGCGATCCACGTCGGCGGCCGTCACGAACAGGCCGCCGGAATAGCTCGATTCAAACGTCGAGAAGATGCCGCCCACGTCGGCCCCGGTTTGCCCGTCGATGACGCGGAGTTGCGAACCGGACCCCGGCCCGGCCGCGAAGATCAGGTCGGGGATGCCGTCGCCGGTCACATCGGCCACGGCCGACCGCACCGAGCTGACCGCCCCGCCAAACGGCGTGTACGCGGCCCCGACCGGCACGAGTTGGTTCGAGGCGTTCATCCGGTACAACTGCACCGAGCCGTCCGGCTTGCTCAGCGCGAGGACATCGCTGGTGATCGCCGTTTGCCCCGTCGGCAGGGTTGGCGGCACCGTCGGCGGAACTACCGGCGGAACGACGGGCACCGTCGGAGGAACAACAGGCGGCACCACCGGCGGAACGACGGGCACCGTCGGAGGAACGACGGGTACCGTCGGCACGGTCCGGGGAACCGCGGGCACCGTCGGCACCACCACTGGGGTAGGGGCCGAGGTGATCGGGGCCGTTGTCGTCGGTGGGCTGGCGGCCACGCTGCTCACGGTCCAGCCGATGTCTTGAAGGATCGCATAGTCGATGTTCGAGAAGCCGTACTGCTTGCCCGTTACGAGGTATGGCTGGAGCGACACCTCCTGGCCGTGGTCCTGCGTGCCCTGGGCGATGTGCGCCCGATCGCTGGACACCTTCACCGGCGTGCCGCCGTTGGCGGCCGTGGCGTTCGCCCCGGTGAACGTGTTGCCGGAGAGCAGGCGGAAGTATTGGTCGGCCGTGCCGATGCCGAGCAGGTGGCCAAGTTCATGGGTCGCTACGGTATGAAAGTCCGTTTGCCCACGGGCCGGGGCGGCGGGCGAGAAGTTCCAGTTTTGATCGAGGTCGAAGGCCAGCGACCCGCCCCACAGGGAGAATCCGGTTACGCCGCGGGTCTGGATCGTCTTCAGCCAGTTCGAGTCGCCGCCGGCCTTGTACCCGCCGAACCCGCCCTCGCCGGCTTCCGCGCCGTTCAGGTTGTACCCGCCGGCGTACACGACGATCGTGTTGGCCGGGATGATCGGGTTACTGATTTCCGTTTGCACCCCCGACGACGGGTTGTTGAGGAGCAAGCTCCACGTGTTGCCGCCGGTCGGGGTCAGGGCCGCGAAGTCGGCGTCGAGGCGAGACACGAGTTCGGCACCGGCTTCTTCGAGGGCAGCCCGCCGGGTCGCATCAGCGAAGAAGCCGGTCGTGTCGAGCGAGTAGTTGAACTGGAGTTTCACCGCCGGAACGATCCGGCTGTCCAGGGCATCGAGATTGAGGAGCGTGCGCGTGGAGCGGAGCATATCGAGGCCACAGGGTGTTCGTCAGTGTGGTGCGGAATCCTCCCGACCGCGTCATTCCGTTGGCCCCCGGCGCGCGGCCGCCCAGCCGTGGCGAGTCCACGGAATGGGGCGCAGCGATTCAGACCGGGGAAGTGCCCGCAACTGGCCTCGGGCCAGGGGGGACGTGACGGATCAGCTTCGGGGGATCAAACGAGGGCGGGTGAGGGGACCGCTTCGGGGCGTTGAGAGGGCCGGCGAATTTTGTGCATTCGGAGCACTCGCCGGGTCCAATCAACTCGTTCGATTGTAGCTTCAGTAGCATCTAGCATGGTATTTCGTGATGTGCCAGTTCTCACCGCCGAGAGGGTGGGGAAAGGGTGTCGGAAATCCCGTGCGGGAAAAGTGGCGATTCATTTCCCAGCCGGTTCGGCCGTTCGCCGATTGTGGAGAGGAATACTTCTCGGCGGGGCGACGCGCTGACCCGCCGGCGGAAGAGTTGCCGCAGGACCACCACACCACCCGAATTGCCCGTTCGGGCCGGATGTTGAGGCGGGCCATGCAAACTATTCTGCGTACAAAATCGTCGAGATGATAACGGGGTCAGTCGTCGTCGTTCGGCCCCGCGTCGCTCGCTCGCCTGTTCCGCACAGAGGCTCCCGCCGTGGCACCGAAGAAGACCCCCTCGCTCCGCAGTTGGCTGAAGGTCACGCCGCTGGAAGACCGTGTGGTCCCGGCGACGCTCATCGACCGGAATGCGACCTTCGTCGGGTCGGGGAATGCCTCCGCCGTCGTCCTCGGGACGAGCGACAGTGGCCGGTTCGCGATCTTCTCATCGAAGGCCACCGACCTGATAGCCGGCCAGGTCGATGTCCCCGGTACGGCCGACCTGTTCTGGACCGACCTGCTCACCGGGGAAATCAAACTGGTGACGAACCTGCCGAGCGCGCAGGCGAACGGCGTCAATGTCGCCCAGACCAATTACCAGTACGACGGCGTGACGACATACAGCCGCGTCCTGCCGGGTATTCCCGCGTTCAGTCAGGCGGCCATCAGTGGCGACGGAAAATTCGTCGCCTTCAACACCACCGTGGATGTCAGCCTCATCGACCGGTTGTACATCACGAAGGCCATTTCCCCGAACTCGACGGACATCACTCGAACGACCGCCCCGGACCGCGGCAACTCCACTCTGGACGTATTCCGGTGGTCGTCCACGTCCGGCGTGACCAGCCTGGCCAGCCGCACGTACTTCAACGTGAATAATGTCAGCGGAACGGGCGGCCCTACGAACCCGAACCAGGCATTCGGCCGGCGGACGGAAGCAGTCAACCCGGCCATCTCCACCGACGGCAGCCGGGTGTCGTTCGTGTCGTCGTTCAACGCCAACGGCGTCCTTCCACAGCGGGTGTTCCCCGTCCAGCCAGCCGGCGTTCGCCTGTTCACGAACGGGGCGGAAAACCTGGTCATCGACAACGGGGACACCAGCGACGACATCTTCGTGACCGACTTCACCGACATCGGCACCGCCGGGTTCACCCCCATGCAAGAAGACTCGAACCTCTACTACACAACGGTCATGTCGAAGATTTTCACGGGGGACCGGACCCCGTTTACCGTCGATTCCCGCTCGACCCCGGCCATCATCACGGACCTCAGCCCATTCCCGTTCTTTGAAACGTTCGGCAACCGCGGATCGACCCAAATTCAGGTTGATCCACTCGGCCGGTATCTGGGCGGCGACGGGCTGACGGCGACGTTCGTGAGCAACGTCGATGCAAGTCTGTTGAACCTTCGCAGTGCGGCCAGCGGCACGTTCAACCGCCGAAACTACGCAGCATCGAGCAGCAACAACGTTTACTGGACCCAGTTCGGCTCCACGGCCGACATCGCCAACATCGTCCGGCTCGTCACGACCGGGGCTGACACCGTTTCGACGGGCAAGGCCGCGGTGTCTTCGACCGGCGGCAGCGGCGGGGTGGCCCAGAATGCGATCCTCTCCCGCAACGACTCGGCCGGCGTTTTGTTCCTCACGTCCGTCGGTGCCACGCCGGCTGGCCAGATCGTGCCGAACTTCTCCGGCTCGACCACCACGCAGCAGCTTTATTTCCGCCGGATGAATGACGAGATCGGTGACACAGCTTTCCTCGTGTCGGCCACGTCGGCCAACCCGACCTCGACCGGCAACGGTGCCCTGCCGATCATCGACCCCGTCAACGGCGCGATCGACCCGGCGTCGTATCAGGTTGCCGCCAACGGCAGTGCGGCCGTGTTCACGAGTTCGTCGTCGAACACCTTCCCGGCTGCCACGGTGAAGGACACGAACAACGCCAACGATGTGTTCGTGAAGGACCTCGTCACCGGCACCATCGCCGCCGTGAGTGTCATCCCGTCGGGCAAGCAGACGGGGGCCAGTGCCGCCAACACGCCGAACATCGGGCCGGACGGCCAGTTCGTGACGTTCCAGAGTGTCGGCACCGATTACTCGGCCACACCTGTGACGGATACGAACGGTGTGACCGACATCCTCCTCCGCGACCGCACAGCCAACACGACAGCGTACATCAGCACCATCGCCAACGGGGCCACGACCGGCAACGGGGCATCGACGGGAGCGTACATCGGCAACCTCGGCACCAACGGCCGCATCTCCTTCACCAGTTCCGCGACCAACCTCGATACGAACTTCCCGATCACCCCCGGCAACACCGACGGGTACGTCACGACCCTGCCGCTGAACGGGGCCGGCAGCAACGACCCGCCGCTGAAGGCCGCCCGCATCGGGGCCGTCAGCGGTGGCTCACCCGCCGCCGCTGCCTACGTCACGTTCGGACCCGCCAGCGAACTCGTCGTCGGCAGCAAGTTCACCCCGTTCCCAGGTTACACGGGCGAGATTCGCGTGGCGACCGCCGACGTGAATGGCGACGGCAACGCTCAGCCCGACCTCATCGCCGCGGCCGGCCCCGGCATCGCTCCGCGGGTAGTAGTCATCGACGGCGCGACCGGCAAGACGATCTACAACCTGACCGTGTTTGAAGCGAGCTTCACCGGCGGCCTGAACGTGGCCGCCGCCGACCTGAACGGCGACGGCAAGGCTGACATCATCGTGGCCGCCGACATCGGCGGCGGTCCTCGCGTCAAGATCATCGACGGGGCGACGGGTAAAACGCTCTCCGACTTCTTTGTGTTCGAGTCGTCGTTCCGCGGCGGCGTCCGCCTTTCCACGGGGTTCATCGGGTCGATCACGGCCACCGGGTTCGGGCAAACGATCGACGACAACGTGCCAGACATCATTGCCGGGGCCGGCATCGGCGGCGGGCCGCGGGTCAGCGTGCTCGACGGGGCGTCGGCCGTGGCCGGGCGGGTCGCTCGCATCACCGACTTCTTCGCCTATGAGCAGTCCTTGCGCAACGGCGTGTACGTGTCCGCCGGCGACTTCAACAAGGACACTGTGGACGACATCGTCACCGGCGGTGGGCCGGGCGGTGGGCCACGGGTGCAGGTGTTCGAAGCGAAGAGTTTGGTCCTCACGCCGAACACACCAACCACGCTGATCAACTTCTTCGCGTTCAACGAAGACTCCCGCAACGGTGTGCGGGTATCGGCGAAGAACATCGATGGCGACTCGGTCGCGGACATCCTCGTCGGCGAAGGGGCCGGCAACATCGGCCGCGTTCGCAGTTTCGCCGGCGGCAAACTCGACTCGAGCAGTCGGCCGACGCTCATCGACGACACGATCCTGTTCGACGATTTCGCCGCCACCAACGGTGCGTGGGTCGGGTAACCACTCTGCCGGCACGCGACTCGATCGAACGGCGGGTGGCCACCACCCGCCGTTCGGCGTTCAAATTGGTATGCTCTCCCTCAGTCACTTCCCCCAACTGTGGAGACGCCGATGCCGACCACCCTCACGAGCCTGCCGGGCTGGACCGCCCTCAAGTCTCACGCCGACGCGATCCGCGGCCAACACCTCCGCGAGTTGTTTGCCGACGACCCGACCCGCGGCGAGCGGCTCACCCTCGAAGCCGCGGGGGTGTTCCTCGACTACTCGAAGAACCGCATGACCGACGAAACCCTCAGCCTGCTGTTAGCACTCGCGGTCGAGTGCGACCTGAAGGGCAAGATTGACGCGATGTTCCGCGGCGACAAGATCAACACGACCGAGAACCGGGCCGTGTTGCACACCGCCCTGCGGGCACCGAAGGGGGCGGTCGTCACGGTGGACGGCGAGAACGTGGTGCCGGCCGTCCACGAGACGCTCGACCGCATGAGCGCGTTCTGCGACAAGGTGCGGTCCGGGGCGTGGCTGGGGTACACTGGGCTGCGGATCAAGACCATCGTGAACGTCGGCATCGGCGGCTCGGACCTCGGCCCCGTGATGGCCTACGAGGCCCTGCGAAACTCCGCGACGCGAGTCATCAACTTCAAGTTCGTCTCGAACATCGA
>JBBQCQ010000127.1:0-8462 GCA_038318835.1 Gemmatales bacterium
CGTTCCTGCTGGTCGCCGACGCCCCGCCGACCCGCGGGCAGATCGTCGCCACGCCGGTCGCCCCGGAAGCCGAGGGGAAGGACAAGAAGGACAAGAACGCCCCGCTGGAGGTCATGATCTTCCCGTCCGACCGCGACGCCAAGAACATGATTAAGGCGGTCAACGATTACCTGACCGAGTTCAAGGACAAGACGGCGAAGGCTCCGTGGGACAAAATCTGCCAGGCCGCCCAGCAGGTGCTCGACGCCAAGAGCGACTCGTTCTACGAAGCGAAGGCCGAGGACGGCAAGATTCAGCGCATCAGCGCGAAGGCCGAGGCGAACCGCCTGATCGGCCGATTCCCGGAGCAGGGCAAGCAGTTCTACCAGCTCACGTTCGGCGGCACGGCCGACAGCCTGATGAACGACGCGGTCAGCAAGAACTACGACCGCACCATGCTCGCGGAAGTCTCGCAGCGATACTTCCACACGAAGGCCGGGGCACAAGCCACGCTTTTGCTCGCTGGCCTGCACCTCGACCGCGGCAACTACGTCGAGGCCGCGTACTCGTTCGAGCGGTTGCTCGCCCGCAACGACGCCGACGACTACTTCACGCCGCTCATCACCTTCAAGGCCATCGCCGCGCTCTCGCGGGCCGGGCAGTCGGCCGACACGGTGAAGAAGCTGATGGGCCAACTCGAAAAGAAGTACCCCCGCGATGGCCTGAAGATCGGCCTGAAGACGTACACCTTCGACGACCTGAAGGACGAACTCGCGAAAAACCCGGAGTCGCTGTTCGGCAAGGTCGGCGACGCCTACGTGACGATGCGCCTCGGCAACGCCTCGCACACGGCCATCGGCGATGGTGGCGCGCCATTCCTCGACCCGGCCTATACGAAGGGCCTGGCCACCCGCACCGAGGAGTACGCCGACGGCATCAACTGGATTAACCAGAACCTCGCCGAGGTGGTGAAGAGCATCAAGCCCTCGAAGGACGAGGTCGCGATCCCCGGCTTCTTCCCCGTCTCGTCGCAGAACTTGATGTTTGTGCGGACCTACGACGGCATCTTCGCCTATGTCACGAAGGACGGTTTCTCGGCCCACGGCAAGCCCGCGAAGGCCGGCGACCTGTACTGGTACGCCGACGCGAAGGGATCGCTCGCGTCGATCATGAGCCTGGACAACAGCACCGACGCGAAGAATCGATTCCAGAACTACCGCGACCAGCACAAGCTGAAGACGATCCTGTTCGACAACGCCCTCGTCGGGTCGATGACGCACGACGGGCAGAACATCTACGCCATCGACGACACCGCCCTGCCGCCGCCGCCGAACGTGTACGACCCGAACATGGGCGGGTTCATGCCGCAGGGTGGCATGAACGCCAGCATGGGCGTGGACAAGCAATTCGCCGAGGGCAATCGACTCGTCGCCCTAAACATGCTGACGGGCAACCTCCTCTGGCAGATCGGCAACGCCACGTCGGTGCCGCCCATGACCGAAGAGGAAGAAGACAAAACCGACAACCCGCTCCTGCTCATGGCCAACAGCTTCTTCGTCGGGCCGCCGCTGCCGGTCAACGGCAAGCTGTACGTGCTGTTCGAGAAGAACGGCCGGATGCGGCTGGCCTGCCTCGACCCACTGAAGGTGAAGCACTACCCGCTGCCGAACGATCCGCGGCTGAGCAATAAGGCCCCGGAACTGGTCTGGACGCAACGCCTCGGCGAGCCGAACACGAAGCTGCCGCTGGACAGCCTGCGCCGCTTCCAGTGTTCGTACCTGACGTACTCCGAAGGCGTGATGATCTGCCCGACGAACGCCGGGGCGGTCGTGGCAGTGGACGTGATGAGCCGCAGCCTGTTGTGGGCGCGATCGTACCGCAGCCTGAAGCAGCCGACGCCGGAAGAGATGACCAACGGCCGTCGCTTCCGTGGCGGTCTCGTGCCGAACGGCGGCGTCGGCGGCGGGCAAACGACACTTTCGCCCGACCGCTACCGGGCCGCCGCTCCGATCATCTCCAATGGCCGCGTGATCTTCTCGGCGTTCGACTCCGAGAGCATCGACTGCCTCGACCTGCGCACGGGCGATCTGCTCTGGAGCCAACCACGGCAAGCTGGCGATCTGTACGTCGGCGGTGTGGTTGCGGACAAAGTCGTGGTCGTCGGCAATCGCTCAGTGCGGGCGATCAACGTCGTCGGCAAGCCCCGCGACAAGGCCGGCCCGCTTGGCAAGGAAGACGTGGTGACGGCCTGGCGCGACCTGACCATCGGCACCCCGGCCGGGCACGGCGTCGTGAGCAAGGGCGGCACCTACTACCTGCCGCTGGCCAACAGCCCCGACGGCAACCGGCCGGAAATCTGGTCGATCGACGTAGCCGCCGGCCGCGTCACGGCTAAGGCCGCGTACCGCAAGAAGGCCGAGGCCGACGGCCCGCCCGTCATGCTCGGCAACCTGATCTTCCACGAGGGGCAACTCATCTCGCAGTCGCCGCTGGATGTGTCCGTCTTCCCGCTCACTGGCCTGAAGAAAGCCGAGATGGACAAGCTCCTTCAGGCCAACCCGAAGGACCCCGTCGGCCTCGTCGCTCGCGGCGAGATCAACATGGACAACGGCAACATCGCCGCCGCCATCGCCGACTTCAAGGAAGCCGCCAAGAACAACCCGCCCGAAGATGCCTCCCGCCGACTCCGCGACAAGTTGTACGCGGCGTACACCGAACTTCTGCGTAAGGACTTCACCGCCGGCGAGTCGTTCCTGGCCGAGTACAAGACCCTGACGAACGTGACCGTCGATGCCGAAGACCCGAAGGAGAAGCAACAGCAGATTGACGACGGGTTCCGCCGCAAGACAGTCTACCTAAAGCTGATGGCCGGCGGTCGCCGTGCGCAGGGCCGGCTCGCGGAAGCGTTCGACTACTACCGCGAGTTCGCCGCCCTCGGCGAGAACAAGCAGCTGGTGTCCATCGACGACGAAGCCTACGGCCAGACGCGGCCCGATGTGTGGGCACGCGGTCAGATCGCGGCGATGATTCAGGAAGCCAAAGACCCGGCCGTTCGCAAACCGCTCGAAGACCGCGTGACGAAAGACTGGCAGGCCATCGCGAAGAGCGGCGACCGGGCCGCGCTCGCCGAGTTCGTGCAGACCTTCGGCGATTACTTCGACGCCGGCCGCGAGGCCCAACTGCTGCTCGCCGAGAAGCAACTCGCGACCGGCAGCGAGGACGACGCCCGGCAGGCACAATCGCTGCTGATGAAGGTCTGGGCGACGGCACCCGACAAGATGCTGGCCGCACGGGCCGTCGAGGCTCTCGCGCGGCTGTCCACCCGTCGCGGCATGATGGACGACGCTGTGGCCCTGTACGCGAAGCTCGGCGAAGAGTTCGCCGACACCACCGTCCGCGACGGCAAGACCGGGGCCGACTTCCTCAACGACCTGCTGACCGACAAGCGGCTGCTACCGTACCTGGAGCCGACCCGCGTCCCCACGCCCGAGCGGGTGAAGGCGACGCGAACGATGGGCAACCCCGGCGGCATCACCACCAGCGTGAGCGTGGAGCCGGACGGGGCCGAGGATAATCCGTTCTATCAGCGGCACCGGGTGAGTGTCTCGCCGAGCAACACCGGCGACGGCACCTGGGAACTTCGCATCATCGACCGCACCACCGGCCAGGAGAAGGCGAAGTTCCCCCGCTTGAAGATGTACGCCCCGAACAGCGTGCCGCACCACCGCATCGCCCAGGCGAACGGACATCTGCTGCTGGTTCACACCGGGTTCACCATCCACTGCTTCGACGTGGCCGAGAATAAGGAACTGTGGCAGTACAACCCGCTCGGCGATACGAAACTCGACCAGAACCGCAACTACAACGATGGCACCATCCCGAAGGAAATGGATGTGGCCATCCCGCTCGGCCAGGATGGCACGAAACTCGGCATCGGCCACGCGACTGTGCTGGAAGCGAACGTGGCGTGCGTGCTTTCGAAGGATGGCCTGACTGGCCTCGACCCGCTCACCGGCGTGCCCCTCTGGACGCGGAACAACGTCAGCCCCATGTCGGTGATCTTCGGCGATGCCCGGCATGTGTACGTGGTGGAGAAGGGGGCCGACCATAAGGCCACTCGGTCCCGCGTCTTCCGCATCACCGACGGCAAGCCGGTCGATGGCCCTGCCGACTTTGGTAGTCTGCTCTCCGGCGATGGCTTCCTCCGCCTCGTCGGCCGCAACATTTTGTTGACCGAAGTCAAAGAGAAGAAGTGTGTCCTGCGGTTGCACGACCCGCTCACCGGCCAGGATGTGTGGAAGAAGGAGTACCCGGCCGAGTCGGCGGCGGTGCGGTCGTTCACCCCGGAGTACACGGCCGCGGTGCAACCCGATGGCAAGTTCGAGGTGCTCGCGGTGAAGACCGGCAAGACGGTCTTCACCGGGCAGATCGACGCGGCCAACGTCGCCGCCCATGCTCGCGACCTCCAAAAGCCCGTGCTGCTCAGCGATGCCGAGCGGTTCTATCTCGTGCTGAACAAGGGCGGGAACCAAAACCAGAACCTGAACCGCAACTACGGCTGGTACCTGAAGTTCACCGACGTGACCGGGGCGGTGTACTGCTTCGACCGGGCTACCGCCAAGCGATTGTGGTACACCGACAAGCTATTCCTGAACCAGCAGTTGCTCGTGGACCGCTTCGCGGAAGTACCCGCTCTGGTGGCCGGCACCACACAGCAGTCCGACGACGGCACCGGGCAGTACGTCTATCGCGTGACCATCGTGGACAAGGTGAACGGCCGCCTGCGCTACCTCCAGAGCCTCAACCAGAACGGTACCTTCTACTCCCTGACCATCGACCCGAAGACGGCGACGGCGAAGATCGCCCGCGGCGGCGACATGTACTGGGAGATCAGCCCCGACACCAACCCGCCAGGCAAGGGCACAGACGGCAAGATCGGGGCGGCCGTGCCGACGGGGCCAGTGGCCGCACCGATCCCGGTCATGCCGGTGCGGGCCGTTCCGTTGCCCGTGCGGATCCAAAAGAATTGACGTGAGGAATTGGAACGTGGGTCGTCTTGGTAAGTTGGATGGCCCCGGTTTGCGGAGGATGCCCATGCGACGGCGAATGTTCCTTTCGAGTCTGGCGGCCCTGCCGGTCGGCCTGAGCCTGGGTTCCCGCATGACCGCCGCCGATCCGCTGGCGAAGAAGATCGACGTCGAGGCAGTGGTCGACAAGGGCCTGGAGTGGCTGAAGCGAACGCAGCAAGCCGACGGCCGGTGGGAAGCTCAGGGCGGCGCGTACCCCGGAGCCATGTCCGGCCTCGCCGCGATGGCCCTGCTCATGGAAGGCAGCACGCTCCGCGAGGGCAAGTACAGCGGCAACCTCGAGAAGGCCGTCAAGTGGTTCACCGACCGCGCCCAGCCGAACGGCCTACTCGGCAACCCGACGAACGCTACCGAACGCGACCGCTACACCTACGGCCACGGGTACGGCCTGCTCTTCCTGTCCAGCATTTACGGCGAAGAAGACGACGAGGACCGCCGCAAGAAGCTGGAGCAAGTCATCAAGCGGGCCGTGGACTTCTCGTGCAAAGCTCAGACGGACAAGGGTGGGTGGGGCTACGTGAGCGCCCTCGAAGGCGGCAACTTCGACGAAGGCTCGACGACCATCACGCAACTGCAAGCCCTCCGCGCGGCCCGCAACGCGGGCATCCCGGTGCCGAAAAAGACGATCGATGCGTCGGTCGAATACCTGCGGAAGTGTACGACCCCTCGCGGCGGCATCATCTACAACCTGTCGAGTGGCGGCATCGCCGCCGCCGGCCAGGAACGCCCGCCGCTGACGGCCGCCGCCGTCGCGTGTGCCTTCAGCACCGGGCAGTACAACGACGAGTACGCGAAGAAGTGGATTCTGTACTGCAAAGAGCACATCCCGATTGCGTCCGGCCGACTCGCCCACGACGAGTATCAAAGCTACTACCTCGCCCAGGCCATTTACGTACTCGGCGAAGACCGTTATGGCGAGATGTTCCCGAAGTCCGACCCGAAGGACCGCTGGCAGTGGAGCAAGTACCGCGAGACGATGTACGAGTATCTGAAGACGCAACAGGCCGCCGATGGCAGTTGGTCCGGCGGCTACGTCGGCCCGGTCTTTTCGACGTCCGTCAACCTGTGCATCCTGCAACTGGAAAAAGGCGTGCTGCCGATTTATCACCGATAACCCGTCATTCGTGATTCGTAATTGGTGATTGGACAAAACCAAGAGGCCGACAGGTTTTGTCCAATCACCAATTACGAATCACGAATGACGCCGCGAAATCAACCACCTACGGAACCCCGACATGAGCGTTGCGACCGAACCGACGACCACAACCATGGACTCTGCCGACCTGGCTGCGATCAAGCAGCTTCAGACCGCCTACGGCGACCTGAAGAAGCAACTCGGCCGCGTCATCGTCGGGCAGAACGAGGTCATCGAGCAATTGCTCATCACGCTGTTCACCCGCGGCCACTGCATGTTGGAAGGGGTGCCCGGCCTCGCGAAGACGCTGCTCATCTCGTCGCTGGCGAAGTGCCTGTCGCTCGACTTCAGCCGCATTCAGTTCACCCCCGACCTGATGCCGGCCGACATCACCGGCACCGACTTCATCGAGAAGAACCCGGCCACCGGCGGCGTCGACCTAAAGTTCCGCCCCGGCCCGCTGTTCGCGAACATCGTGCTGGCCGATGAAATCAACCGGACCCCCCCGCGGACGCAGGCCGCGTTGCTGGAAGCGATGCAAGAGCGGCAAGTGTCCGTGGGCCGCGTGCGGCACAAGCTCGCCAACCCGTTCTTCGTGCTGGCCACGCAGAACCCGGTCGAGCAGGAAGGCACGTACCCGCTGCCGGAAGCCCAACTCGACCGCTTCATGTTCAAAATTTTCGTCGGCTACCCGACGGCCGCGGAAGAGTTCGAGATCGCCCGCCGGACGACCTCCACGCAGCAAGACGAAATCGCCCCGGTGCTGACCGGCGAGCAGATTCTGGACTTGCAACACCTCGTTCGCAAGGTGCCGGTGTCGGATCACGTCATCCGCTATTGCCTCGCCCTCGTGCGGCAGACCCGCATCAGCGAAGGGGCGGCTCCGAAGTTCATCAAGGATTGGCTGTCGTGGGGGGCCGGCCCGCGGGCGGTGCAGAACCTCATCCTGTCGGCGAAGGCCCGCGCCCTGCTCTACGGCCGGCCACACGTCTCGACGGAAGACATCCAGAAACTCGCCGCCCCGGTCCTGCGGCACCGCGTTCTCTTGAACTTCACGGCCGCATCCGAAGGCGTGACGACCGACGACGTGGTGAAGAAGCTGATCGAGAATACGCCGAGCAAGGAAGGCGACCTGGAGAAGGACGAACGCTTCAAGAAGATGTTCACGGCGGTTTAGTCATTAGTGATTCGTTATTGGTTATTGGACAAAACCAAGAACCAATTCGTCCCCGGTTTTCTCCAATAACTAATAACCAATAACTAATGACAACTGACAAAGACGACCCGAAGCGATTCTTCGACCCGCGGGTGATCGCTCGTATTTCAACGCTGGACTTGCGGGCCAAGTACGCGGTGTCCGGGTTCATCTCCGGGCACCACAAGAGTCCGTTCTTCGGGCAATCGACCACGTTCGTTCAGCACCGCGAGTACATGCCGGGCGACGACATCCGGCACGTCGACTGGAAGGTCTGGTCCCGCACCGACCGCTTCATGCTCAAGCAGTTCGAGGCGGAAACGAACCTGCGGTGTACGCTCGTCGTCGATACGTCCGAGTCGATGATCTACGGCAACGGGGCGATGAACAAGTACGAGTATGCCTGCACCGCGGCTTCGTGTCTGGCGTACATGACGATCAAGCAGCAGGACGCCGTCGGCCTCGTCAGCTACGGGTGGGATGTGAACCAGGCGCTGCCGGCCCGCAGTTCGCAGAACCATATCGACGCCGTCGCCAAGACGCTGAACCTGAGCAAGCCGAAGGAGAAAACGGACATCCTGAAGGCGATCCGCCGCATCGCCGAGCAAACGCCCTCGCGCGGGCTGATCGTTCTGTTCTCGGACCTGCTCACCGACCGCGAGCCGTTGTTCAAGGGGCTGGAAATGCTCCGCCACCGCCGGCACGACGTGATGGTGTTCCACGTGATGGACGACGACGAGTTGACCTTCCCATTCGGCGGCATGACGCGGTTCGAGGGAATGGAAGAGTTGCCGAACCTGATGTGCGACCCGAAGGCCCTCCGCGACGGCTACCTGGAAGTGCTGGAAGAGTATCTGCAAGAGGTCCGCCGCGGCTGTTCCCGCATGGGCGTGGACTACGCCCTCGTGCGGACGAGCGACTACCTGGACGCGATCCTCTCCCGGTTCCTGTACCAGCGAATGTCGAGCAAAGGCGCGCCGGCGCGACGGTGAGCCAATATAGCCGCCGGTTTACCGGCGGGTTTTTGAAAAACCCGCCGGTAAACCGGCGGCTATATACCGAACCC
>JBBQCQ010000128.1:0-8457 GCA_038318835.1 Gemmatales bacterium
TTCATCCGTGTTCATCTGTGGCAATTTCCTCTTAGTATTATCAACATGGGAGCCGAACCGAATGTTGCTGGGCGGGTGGCGTTGTTGCAGGCGGTGCCGCCGGGCGAGTTGCTGATCCACGAGATTTACCGGAGCCTGCAAGGCGAGTCGCGGTATGCCGGGCTGCCGTGCGTGTTCGTGCGGACCACCGGGTGCTCGCTGCGATGCACGTGGTGCGACACGCCGCACGCCTTCACTCGCGGTGAGCGAATGCCGCGGGCGGACGTGTTGGCGCAGGTGCTCGCGCTCGACACGCCGTTGGTCGAAGTGACCGGCGGCGAACCGCTGGAGCAACCCGAGGTGCTACCGCTGATGGCCGCGTTGTGCGACGCCGGGAAGACGGTGCTGCTGGAGACGAGCGGGGCGTTCGATCTTGCGAAGGTGGACCGACGGGTTCATGTCATCATGGACTTGAAGTGCCCCGACAGCGGCGAGAGCGGCCGCAACGTGTGGGCGAACCTCGACCACCTGAAGCCGACTGACGAGATCAAGTTCGTGGTCGCCTCCGAGCGCGACTGGCGATGGGCGGAAGCGGTCGTCCGCGAGCATCGGCTGGACGTGCGGTTCGGCGTGCTCGTGTCCGGGGTCTTCGGCGTACACCTCGCCGACTTGGCTGCGTGGGTGTTGGCCTCGCGGTTGACCGTGCGGATGCAGTTGCAGATGCACAAATACGTGTGGGACCCCACCGCCCGCGGCGTGTGACGCGGGCGGCGCTGGTCGGTCACGGCACGACAATCGCCGGGCCCTTCTCGGTCTTCGCCTTGGCAGCGTCGGCTGGCACGTCGAAGTCTTTCGTCGCGCTCCCGGACACGTCCAGGGTTGTCTCGTACCGAGGGAACAACGACTTCACGGTCGTTTCCCCGGAGGTGTCCCCCTTCGCCGGCTTGTTCGTTGCCGTCGGGTCGTTTCCTTCGATAGCGACGACGACCGCTCCGGGAGCCGAGCCGCGGCCGCCGGTGGCCGAAGTATCGTAGGTTCCATCGACGATGTTCGCGTAGCCCGTCGCGCCCTTGTTGCCCTTCGCGCCATCCGGGATGAAGTAGATTTTCCCGGCCGGGACCGGCTTGCCGTTGAAGGTGACTTTGCCCGACAGTCGCGTCGTGCTGTCGCCGCACCCGGCGGTGAACCCGAGGACGATCAGCAAGGGGAGGAGCCGTGCGGGGCGGAGGGAGAAGGCCCGTGTCATGGTTCTAACGTTCTCGATGGGGGAGGGAGAGAAACGAAACGTGCCCTGCCTCGGTCGAGGCGGGGCCAAGTTGCGGCAGAATCGCTCCCCGGTTAATCGAGCGAAGCCACTTCGCCGGAATTGATGCTCGCGCTGGCTTTGTAGATCGACAGGTCGATCGTGTCGCGGATGAACCGAACGGTGCCGTCGCCCATGCCGACGTTGCAGCCACCGGTGTGCTGACTGCCGAAGCTGATGTCGTTGAAGTTATTGCTGCCGTTGTAGAACGTCGAGTTGATCGGGTTGGTCACAGTCTTGCAAGTCCCGGTGCCGCCGTTGTTGCCCCGCGTCCAGGTCCGGTAGTGGCTGGTCACGCCCGATGGGATGATCCGGGACAGCTCGCCGACCATGAGCGTGTTCGAGGTGCCGTCGGTCACGTCCGTCAGGCGGACGGTGCGGTTCGTGCTTACGCTTCCGGTCGTCTGCCGGAACTGGCTGAGCATGCCGTGGGCCGACCATGCCCCGTTCGTGTTCGCGTTGCCGATGGTGTAGCTGTAGGTCGTGCCGTTGACGACGTTGGTCGTCGGGTTCGTCGTGCCGCCCGGCCCCATCACGCCGTAGTAGTGGGTCGAGGGGTTGGTCGTCACGCCCCCGTTCGGGTCGAGATACTGCTTCGGGCTGGGGCCAGACGGGCAATAGTTGTGCGGCACAACTTGGTCCCCGACGTTGGCCGAGTTCGCCGGGTCAAAATACGTCTTGGTGAAGTCGTACCGGGCGAACAGCGGGCCTTGTTCCATCTGGGGCAGAACGAACACGAGCCAGCTCGTGCCCCTGATGAAGACCGTGGTGTTGCCGGCCGGGTTCGGTTGCGGGAAGACGTCTTCCTGGCACCCCGGCGGCAGCGCGCCGGCCACGTCGTGGTAGGCGTGCAGGCCGATGCCGAACTGCTTCAGGTTGTTGCTGCACTTCGCACGGGCAGCAGCCTCGCGGACCTTCTGCACGGCCGGCAACAGCAGACCGATCAGGATCGCGATGATGGCGATCACCACCAGTAGTTCGATGAGCGTGAAGCCCAAGCGGCTCCGGCCCAGGAGAGGGCGGACAGTCATGGGAGGACTCCTGCGATAAGGAATGACGAATAGACCCCGTCGGGAAGGCCCCGATGATAGGAATACCCCGGAGTATAATCGGACCCGCGTCCCACAATCCAGTGAGAAATCGACCGGTGGGAAATTTCTCACAACATCGCGAACCGATTTCCGAACGCACAATTCCCCCACCGAGAAGGCGACCGCCGAGAATCGGGGCGGCATGGTAGAATGGTACGCAGTCTTGGAGGATCCCGAATGCCGGCCACCGCCCGCAAGTACGAAACGCTCGCCGACGTGCTCCACGCGCTCGGCGACATCCCGCCAAGCCGCATCCTGTGGAACCCGCTCCCCGGCACCGCGACGGAGTCGGATCTCATCAGGCTGGGAAAGCAGAACGGCCTGATCGAGTTGGTCGATGGCGTGTTGGTGCAGAAGCCCACGACCGCTCGCAAATCGTACACGGTGGTGCCGCTCGTCCTTCACTTGATGAACCACGTTCGCCCACGTCGGCTCGGCGTGGTCGCGGGACCGGGCGGGCTGATGCGGATGAAGGTTGGAACGGTTCGGATGCCCGACATCTCGTTCACGGCCTGGGCCAACCTTCCCACGGCCGACGCCCACTTGCAATCCATCGCGGACTTCGCCCCCGACTTGGCCGTCGAGTTTCGGGTCGAAGGAATGACCCGCCGCGAGATGGCTCGCAAGCGTCGCGAATACTTCCGACGCGGGGTTTCACTCGACTAGATCATCAACCCAGACGCACGCACGGTGGCCGTCTACACCGATCCGCGAGCGCACACGCTGCTGACGGACGCCGACACGCTCACCGGCGGGGCCGTGCTGCCGGGGTGGTCGCTGCCACTGGCAGAGTTTTTCAACGACCCGCAGGTGCAGGGCACGCCGCCCGGAGCCTGAGAATCGGAGGCGTTCGATGTTCTGGAAGAAACCGCAACCGCAGCAACATCGCGTCGTGTATGAACACATGCCGCGGTACGCCGCCACGGACGTAGACGGCATGTGGGAAGCCCTGAACGTGGACGGCTTCGTGCTCATTCCCGGCGTCCTCACACCGGCCGAAGTCGCAACGGGCCGCGAGAAGATCGACGCCCTCACGCCCGAACACTGGGACTCGACCGGGTTGACCGATCACTACAAGAACGTCTTCAACCGCGACCGATTCTGGCTGTCGTTCCTGGACCGTCCGGGCGTGATCGACGCGGCCGAGGAGGCGCTCGGGCCCGACTGCCACATCATCGGCGAGACAGCGTGGCGCAGCCACCCGCGGCACCGCGGCGTCGGCCTCCACCTCGACTACTTGCCGATGGAGTGGCCCGAACCCGGCGTGCCGGACACGATTCGCGTGCCGATGTTCCTTTGCACCGCTCACTTCTATCTGAGTCCGCAGCCGGCCGAGTTGTGCCCAACGCACATCATCCCCGGCAGCCATCGGGCCGGACGACGGCCCGCCCGGTTCGCGTTCGAGTGGAACGGCCGCCTGCCCCAACCCGTGTTGTGCGACGCCGGCGACGTGCTGTTCTTCCGCAGCGACCTGTGGCACAGCGGCAGCAACAACACCACGGCCGACCAGGTCCGCTACCTCTTGCAGGTCCACTACGGCCGACGGGAGATGGCCCAGCACTTCTCGCCCTTCCTGGACTGGCGGTTCAATCCCGACGTCGTGGCCGCGTGTACGCCGCGACAACGCCGGCTCCTCGGCGACCACCGCCAGGGGGCCTACGACTGACGGGCGGGTTAACCCAATTCCAGCACGCGACGGCCGACGGTGTAGCCCGCGGTGATCGGCTCCCGCGGGTCGCGGCGGCACGAGTCCCGGTCAAAGTACGCCGTGGCCATCGGCATCCAGACCACGAACAACCCGCCCCCACCGCACGCCGCGCTGCCCCCGTCGCCGCCCCGCGTGATGGCAGCGTCAGCCGTCAACTCGAAGAAGTACGGGTTCGCCGCGATGGTCAGCCCGAACGCATTCGGCCGCGCGTCGTGGCCGTTCCCGGCCCGTGCCGGCAGGTGGTCGCCCCAGCGGAACAGCGTGTCGGCCCCACCGCCGCACAGGTGTTCCCACTCGTCGGACGTGGGGAAGCGAAACCCGTCGGCCCGCAACGCGGCGGCGACCTGGTCGTGCGTGCAGGGGGCGTACCGCTCCGCGACGACCCGACGGCCGAACCGTTGGACCCGGAGTTGAGCGCCGCCCTTGTACGTCAGGGTGACGTGCGGTGATTTCTCCCGCCGGACCACCTTCCGCACGTCGGGGTCGTCGGGCGGGGCCGGCGTCCAGCCGATTTCCGGCGCCACGGTTTCGACCAACAGCGGGGGTACAGTCACGGTCTTCGGCCGCCGCGTGACCTTGGCGATGTACTGCTGAATCGACCACGTCAGTTCATATTCCTCGGCCGTCCGAGCCCAGCTTTTCAGTTCGCGTGGCGTCGGCGTCCACGGCCGGTTCGCGTCGTAGCCGACGGTTGTCGGCCCGCCGGGCACGAGCGCGAACGTCGCGTCCCCGTGGCGGAAGAACGCGACGGCGTTCTTCGTCGCCCCCAGCCGACACACCCGCACGGCCTCGAACGCGAAGCCGGCCGGCAGTTCCTTCGCCAGCGCCGCCGCCGTTTTCCGCCATTCCGCGGCCGTCAGACCGGCCCACCGGTCGCGCGACAGGTCCATCGACTGATCCTCGAATTCCCCCGGCCGGGGAAGTGATAGAATGAATTGCTCAGCGGTCACGCCTCTATCTTCGGAGCTTCCCCGACATGCCTTCCCCCATGACGTTGACGGAACAAGTCCTCGCGAAAGCCGCCGGCCGCGACGCGGTCGCCCCCGGCGATAACATCTGGGTCAACGTCGACGTCCTCATGACGCACGACGTGTGCGGCCCCGGCACCATCGGCGTCTTCAAAAAGCACTTCGGCGAAGCGGCCAAGGTGTGGGACCGCGAGAAGCTCGTCATCATTCCCGACCACTACATCTTCACCAAAGACGCGATGGCCAACCGCAACGTCGACGTGCTGCGGGCCTTCGCGAAAGAGCAGAGCCTGCCGTACTTCTACGACGTCGGCACCGAGAGCTACAAGGGCGTCTGCCACATCGCGCTGCCGGAGGAAGGCCACACGCGGCCGGGCGAAGTGCTGCTCGGCACCGACAGCCACACCTGCACGGCCGGGGCGTTCGGCGAGTTCGCGACCGGCATCGGCAACACCGACGCCGGCTTCGTCATGGGCACTGGCAAAACCTGGCTGAAGGTGCCGCCGACCATGCGATTCGTCTTCCACGGCGAGATGCCGCCGTACCTGATGGCGAAGGATTTGATTCTCGCAGTCATCGGCGACATCGGCGTGGACGGCGCGACCTATCGTGCCATGGAGTTCGATGGCGACGGCGTGTACGCCCTCAATATTGAGGAACGCATGACGCTCTGCAATATGGCCATCGAGGCCGGCGGTAAGAACGGCATCATCGCGGCCGATCAGGTGACGATCGACTTCGTCAACGCCCGCGGCAAGAAGTCCGGCAGCAAGCCGTTCACGGTATTCAAGCCGCAGGCTGGCGCGAAGACGATTTATGAAAAGGTGTATGATGTAACGAAGATGGAGCCGACCGTCGCGAAGCCGCACAGCCCGGACAACAAGGCCAAGGTCAGCGAGGTGAAGGGCACCAAGCTCGACCGGGCGTACATCGGCAGTTGCACCGGCGGCAAGCTCACCGACTTCAAGGCGGCGGCCGGCATCTTGAAGGGCAAGGCAGTCCGCATCGACACCTTCGTGGTGCCGGCAACCACGGAAGTGGCCCGCGGGCTGGACACCGAGATGATCGGCGGCGTGTCGCTGCGGAACATCTTCCTGAGTGCCGGGGCGAAGATCGGCGATGCCAGTTGTGCCGCGTGCCTGGGCGGGCCGTCGGACACCTTCGGCCGACTGAACACGCCGATCAGTTGTATCAGTACGACCAACCGCAACTTCCCTGGCCGCATGGGCCACAAGGAAGCGAAGGTCTTCCTGGCCAGCCCGCTGACGGTGGCGGCCTCGGCCCTCAGTGGCGTGATCGCCGACCCGCGGGAAGTACTGGTGTAACGCGGGCCGCTCCACCGGAAATGAACGAAGCCTCGGACCAGGTCCGAGGCTTCTTCGATTTTTATCGCGTGATGGTTACCAGATCGGCGGAGGCACAGGTCCCGGCGGGGTGGGCGCTGGGATAGGCGTCGGAGGCTGTTGCTCCGGCGGCGGCTGGGACGGCGGGTTTT
This sequence comes from Gemmatales bacterium, assembly GCA_038318835.1. Classification (GTDB taxonomy): domain Bacteria; phylum Planctomycetota; class Planctomycetia; order Gemmatales; family Gemmataceae; genus Limnoglobus. The sequence continues at coordinate 6,545 of JBBQCQ010000128.1, forward strand.
CCGGCGGCATACCGGGGTCGATTGGGAAGGTGGTCGGGGTTTCCCGATTCTCCATCATCTCCAGTCGTGGGCGAAAGGCGAAAGATGACATAGAGGGGTTCCTTGTCAACAAACAGCCAACTAGTCCACGTCAGCAACGCCGACGTTACCGGACTGGAACCAGTTCTATCAGGTCCGATAATTTTCTACAAGAAAGAATCAAACGCGCGGCAGTCCGTAAAGGGTCTGCAACGTATTGTTCAACAGTTGTAAATTTATACAAATTTGAGATGGAAGTTTTCTGCCATCAAGGATTTGTTCTTCCGGCGTAAATTCCAGTGCGAATGGATCGTTTTCGGAGACAAAATGTTGCCCGCCGTTGAACCGACGGGCGAGAATTGAGCCGGGTATTGAACTCTCCCGGCGGAACCTGTATCGCACAGACGACGAAAAAAGTTCCCGAAAATCTTCCAATTTTTCCTATTCCGCTCCGGCTCGGAAATAATTCAGGACCGCGAGAGCCAGCCCAACAACCGCGAGCACGATGCCACTGTAGATGATCGCCTGAAGCGTCGAGTACATGTTGTGCAGGGTCTTGAGTGCTCGCATGAGGTGCCAGACGTCTTCGTTCTTCGTCTCGACGATCTTGCGAAACGACGCGGCCGCTCCGGACGTCCAGAAGCCGAACGCCAGGCACAACAGCATCGCCGCCCCCAGGCCGATGGCCGGGAAGAAGTTGTCGCGGTTCTTGAGCGTATGAAGCAGTTGCATGGCGAAGAAGATCACGAACACCAGCCCCAGCAGTTGCATGAGCGTGGCGACGGTCCGCATCGCGTCGGCCAACTTGGCGACGGTGCGGTTGTGCTCCTCGGTGAACTCGTACTGGGCCGACTTGTATTCCGGTGCGGGCGGGGTGGGTGGCGTATCCATGATGAACCTCGTGCGGGGGTGGAACGTCTTCTCCGCGATTGTACGAACGCCCGCCGCGTCTTGCAGGTGACTTCGCCATGACCCCCCGCCTCCCCCGCCACACCTGGTCGGCCCTGCCCGACACCGAGTTGCTCGCGCAGTGCGAAGTGGACACCTACCGCGCCAGCGGCCCCGGCGGCCAGAAACGCAACAAGACCTCGTCAGCCGTGCGCCTCCGGCACCTCCCGACCGGCCTGTTAGTGATCGCCGAGGAAAGCCGGTCGCAGCACGAGAACAAGGCGAAGGCCCTGAAGCGTCTGTCGCGTGCGCTCTACCTGGAATGGCGGGACGCCGCACCGCCGACGCCCGCGGAGGCCCTCGCGTGGCAGTCGGCCCTGGCCGACGGCCGCGTGCATCTCTCGCCGAAGGACCCTCGATTCTGGCCGGCCGCGGGCCTGGTCCTCGACGTGCTGAACGCCCTCGACGCCCAGGTGAGCACCGCCGCCGAGTCGCTGGGCATCTCGACGGCCAACCTCATCGCGTTTCTGCAAGCCGACCCGAAACTGTGGCAAGAAGCCAACCGCCTACGGGCTGTGGCCGGGCAGAAACCGCTACGGCTGGGAACTTGATCGTGTGCAGGTGGGGATACCACTTCTGCGGCCACGCAAAGCCAGGCCGTAGTCGGAGGGCGTTCACTTCGGGAATTTTTGGGCTAACAGGTGAACAATCCAGGGCCCATTCTCAGTGGTAAACCGCCTGAATCCTGATTATTTTTCTTGACTTGATAACTTATAATGTCTTTACTCAATCTCAACTTGAATCGTCTACTCATGCTCCGGCTGAAGATCTACTGTCGAATTCACCATTTCGGAGTGGACATGGCACAAAAAATCCCCAGGCGGATCGTTTCGCTGGAAGAATTTGAGAACCGACTTGCCCCGGCCGCTGACTTGGTGATCGATCGCCACGACGTGTGGAACATCGGGGACGCCCCGAGCGGATCGTACTCGATTCGGGAATACTTC
>JBBQCQ010000129.1:0-8342 GCA_038318835.1 Gemmatales bacterium
GAACGAGCGGCGGGAAGAGATCGACGCGTTCCCGGTGTCGGCCGCCGCCTACGCCGACTTCGTTAAGCAGACCGGCAGCCTGAACAAGCAAGACCGCGTGGACGTGTTCAAGATCGTGTTGGAGAAGGGCGTCAGCGTGGACGAAGCCAAGACGGCCGCCGGCATCAAGGCCGTGGACGAGTCGGCGTTGCGCGCATCGGCGAAGGCGGCGATTGCTGCGAACGCGAAGGCCGTCGCAGACTTCAAGGCCGGCAAGGATTCGGCCAAGATGGCGATCGTCGGCTTCGTGATGAAGAACAACAAGGGTGCGCCGAACGACGTGGTCCGCAAACTCGTGGACGAAGAACTGGCGAAGGTGTGAACCAAGGGGGGACGATGTCAACAGATCAACTGGAACTGCGTTTGGCCGCGATCGAATCGACGCTGGCGGAGGTGCGCGAGCAACTTGTCCGCCTGACGGCCGCTCAACCGAAGCGGTGGTGGGAACTACAGTCTTCGTTTTCACCCCAAGTGGTCGGGGAAATGCTCGACGAAATCGACCCGTATACCAGATACCTCCGGTAAACCGGCGAGAGTCCGCCGCCGGATTGGATGCCTGGCGACCCGATACCCGAACCGGATCACTGGAAATGAGGTACATCCTCGACACCGATCACGCCAGCATTCTGGAGCGAAAAATCGGGCCGGACTATGCCGTGATGACGGTCAACTTGAACCTGCATCCGAGCGAGGAGGTCGGTGTTTCCGTTGTCACCATCCACGAACAAGTTCTGTGGGCGAACGCCCGGATCGCGCAGGCGAGTAAGCCGGCCTAGTTGTTGCGGGGTTACGACATCATGTTCATGGTTCTCGAACAGGCACGTCAATTCCCGCTCGTACCGTTCGACGCAGCGGCGCTGGTAGTATTCGACGGTTTGAAGTCCCGCAAGGTTCACATTGGTACGATGGACCTCCGCATCGCGGCTGTCGCACGATTTTGTGGCCTCACCCTCGTGACGCGGAACGTGGTTGACTTTTCAAAAGTGCCCGGTCTGTCGACTGTGGACTGGACGAAGTAGCCGCTACTTTGCCACGAACTTCTTGATCTGGAACTTTGCCCCGTCGCCGGCGATCCAGGTCTCGAAGGCGGCTTTCATGTGCGCGTTGAAGTCGCCGGTGCCGTTGAACGGGGCCGGCTGCCACTTGTCCGCGGCCGTCATGCCCAGGCGGCTGAACGTCTCGTAGGGCGACGGCACACCGGTCTGAGCCTTCGTCCAGTCCGATTCCAGAATCGTCTTCAGAATCAGCTTGCTCTCGTCGCTCGGCACGAGTTCCGACCTCGCCCCGCCGGCCGGGACCGTGCGGTACTTGGCCACCAGCATCGCGGCCGCGAAGTAGCGGTCGGCGTTCTCCTTCGCCGCCAGAGCCTTCGCCGGGTCCTCGAACACCGCCACAGCCTTCTTCACCAAGTCCAGGTCGGTCTTGTAGCCCTCGGCCTTCGCTTCGATCGGCGTGCTGTTGTAGTTGAAGGTATACACGCCAGCCGTGGCGTTCTTCGTGAGGAAGAACAACCCTTCGGCTCCTTCCCTGAAGTCGAAGTTTGACAACCCGCCGCGGCGAAGGCCATCGACCGGTTGGAAGGCAACCTTGATGTGCGTCTCGCTCTTGGCACCGTACAGGGCGTCGTCGATCTTCACGACGGCGACCTTGTAGCTGATCTTCTGCGTGGCCCCAGGGTACGCGGGCAGTTCGATTTCATCCTTCTCGACGGCTGTGACTTTGCCGGTCACGACGATGTCGGCCGTGGCCGCACGCACACTGACCGGCGGCGGGGCGGCGATCTTCAGGCGGGCCGCGACCGGCGCGGCGGAAATCGTGAGCAGCAAGGCCGTGACGGTCAGGAAGCGGCGGAACATGGTCGAGTCTCCGGGCGAAAGTGTTCCCAATAGTTTATGCCGTCGGCCGCGGTCGGGGCGAAGTTGTTACCGGCCGGTGACATCCCGCAGTGCAACTTCCGGGTCGGCGAAGTCGAACGCGAAGCCGGCGGCCGTCAGTCGTGTCGGTATCACCCGCTGCCCACGAAGGATTGAGTCGGCGACTTTGCCCAGGGCCAACCGCACGGCGAAGCTGGGGGCCGGCAGCCAGTGCGGGCGGTGTATCACCTTGCCGATCGTGCGGCCGAGGGTATCGTTCGTGACCGGGTTCGGCGACGTGGCATTGCACGGGCCGGCCAGCGTGGTCATGTCCAGGGCGAAGAGCAAAATTCGCGTCAGGTCGGTGTGATGAATCCAACTGACGAATTGCCGGCCCGTGCCGATGCGGCCGCCGGCGAATAGTTTGTACGGCCCCAGCAGCTTCGGCATCGCGCCACCATTCGGGTCGAGGACGATGCCGAGCCGCGGGTGGACGACGCGCACGGCGGTGCGAGCCGGGTCGGCGGCCGTTTCCCACTCGCGACAAACATCGGCCATGAAGCCATTGCCGGGCGGCGACTCTTCCGTTTGCACCGCGTCCACGCAGTCGCCGTAGTAACCGACCGCAGAGGCGGACACGAACACCTTCGTGCGGCCGGGGTTCTTCGCGAGCGTCTCGGCGATCAGTCGCGTGCTGTTGACTCGGCTATCGCGAATCTCCTGCATGAACGCGGCCGTCCATCGCTTCGCGAAGATGTTCTCGCCAGCGAGATGCACGACCGCGTCGCAGTCGGCAAGGGCGTCCTGCCACGGCCCCGGCGTCGCGGGATCGCCGACGAGACCGCCAGTCGTGGTCTTGCGCGAAAGCGGGACGACGGAATCGCCGCGAGCCTTGAGAGCCGTGACCAGACGCGAACCGACGAGGCCGCTGGCTCCGGTGATGAAGACGTTCATGGCGTTATCGTAGGCCCGGCGAGCCGAGCACCGTCAGGTGCCGGGTGAATGGCAACAATATTCACCCGGCACCTGACGGTGTTCGGCTCGCCCGGCATCAGTCCGTCCCTGGCCCGACCATCTTTTCCGGCCGCACGATCTGGTCGAACTTGTCAGCCGTCAGCGTGCCGCTGCCGTCCTTCAGTGGCGGGGCGAGTTTCACCGCCTCGTCGCGGAGCGTGGTGCCGTTGTGGTGGGCCGTCTTTGCGATCTTCGCGGCGGCGTCGTAGCCGATGTGCCGGTTCATCGCAGTCACGAGCATCAGCGAGTTGTTCAGGTGGGCGGCGATCTGCTTCCGGTTCGGCTCGATGCCCGCCGCACAGTGTTCGGTGAACATATGGCAGGCGTCGGTGAGCAGTCGAACCGAGTGCAGGAAGTTGTGAATGATGACCGGCTTGAAGACGTTCAGCTCGAAGTTCCCCTGGCTCGCGGCGAAGCCGATGGCGGCGTCGTTGCCCATCACCTGCACGCAGACCATCGTCATCGCCTCGCTTTGCGTCGGGTTCACTTTGCCCGGCATGATCGACGACCCCGGCTCGTTCTCCGGTATCGTGATTTCGCCGAGGCCGCACCGCGGGCCGGACGCCAGCCATCGCACATCGTTCGCCATCTTCATCAGGGCCGTGGCGAGCGCCTTCAAACCGCCGCTGGCCGAGACGAGAGCCTCGTGGCCGGCGAGGGCGGCGAACTTGTTCGGGGCGGTCACGAATGGAAGCTTCGTCAGGTCGGCGATCTGCTTCGCCACCTTCACCGCGAAGTCCGGGTGGGCGTTCAACCCGGTGCCGACGGCCGTGCCACCGAGGGCGAGTTCGTACAGGCCGGGCAGACTCGTCTCGATCGCCTTCAAGCCGTTGTCGATCTGCGCGACATACCCGCTGAATTCTTGGCCGAGCGTCAGCGGTACGGCGTCCATCAGGTGCGTGCGGCCGATCTTCACCACGTCCTGGAACGCTTCGGCCTTCTTGTGCAGCGTCTCGCGGAGTTCCCTCACGCTGGGGATCAGCCTGTGAATCACTTCCTCGGCCGCGGCGATGTGCATGGCTGTGGGGAAGGTGTCGTTGGACGACTGCGACATATTCACGTCGTCGTTCGGGTGGATCGGCTTCTTCGATCCCATCTCGCCGCCGGCGATCTCGATGGCCCGGTTCGAGATGACCTCGTTGACGTTCATGTTCGTCTGCGTGCCGCTGCCGGTCTGCCAGATGCGCAGCGGGAAGTGGCCGTCGAGCGTGCCGGCAATCACCTCATCGGCCGCCTTTTCCATTAGCGTCAGCTTCTCCTTCGCGAGCAAGCCAAGGCCGGCGTTCGTCATCGCGGCGGCTTTCTTAAGCGTGCCGAACGCGCGAATTACCGCCAGCGGCATCGTGTCGTCGCCGATGGCGAAATGGATGAGCGAACGGGCCGTCTGAGCGCCGTAGTAGCGGTCGCCCGGCACCTCGATCTTGCCCATCGTGTCGGTTTCGGTTCGCGTTGCGGCCATGGTGAAGAGGCTCCGAGTTCGGGGAAAGAGCGGTCATTGTAGGACGCGGAATCGCGGAACAACCATCGACGAAGTCGGCCCGATCTGCGAAACTGTCACTCTTCGTCCGTGTGGAGGGGTAGCGAATGAGACGACTGATTCTGACCATCGCCGTGTTGGCGGCGGTGGCGGGCCGCGGTTCCGGCCAACAAATTCCGACGACCGCCGATTACCTGACGGCCATCAAGGCCGTCGGCCGTGAAGGGCAGGGGAACGACTCGGCCGCCTCGTGTTGGAAGCAAATCGTGGCCACCGGCGGAGCGGCTCTCATGCCCACGCTCGACGCCTTCACGGGGGCCAACCCGACGGCCGCGAACTGGCTGCGGTCGGCCGTGGACGCGATCGTCGAGGGCGAGGCGAAGGCCGGGCGGAAGTTGCCGGCCGACGAGTTGGCGAAGTTCTTGACCACGACGACGCACGACCCGGCGGCCCGCCGCATTGCCTACGAGGTTCTCGCAAAGGCCGACCCCACGACGGCTGAGAAGATCGTCCTCAGTTTGCGGGACGATCCGAGTGTCGAACTCCGCCGCGACGCCATCGCGAAGGCTCTCACGCCGATCAAGGACGGCGAGAAGGTGCCCGTAGAACTGTTCACCGCCGCACGCGACAAAGATCAAGTGGAAGCGATCGCGAAGCGGCTGAGCAAGACCGGCGACGACATCACCGCCCACTTCGGGTTCATCACCAAGTGGCACGTCGTCGGGCCGTTCGACAGCACGAAGGGAGCGGGCTTCGCGAAGGCGTACCCGCCGGAACAGGGCGTTGATCTGAAGGCGACCTACGAGGGCAAGGGCGGGGCGAAGCTCGCCTGGAAGGCCGTGACGGCGAAGGGGAAGGACAAGGAGTACGGTCTCGTCGATCTGAACGCGGAACTGACGAAGCACAAAGAATCGGCCGCCTACGCTTATGCCGTCATCGACGTGGCAAAGGAAACGCCGGCCGAACTGCGGGCCGGGTCGATCACTTCCATCAAGATGTTCGTGAACGGCAAGGAAGTCTTCGACCGCGACGAGTACCACCACGGCATGGCGATGGACCAGCACGTGGCACGGGCGACGCTGAAGACTGGGAAGAACGAAATCCTCGTGAAGATTTGCCAGAACAACCAGACCGAACCGTGGGCGCAGAACTGGACGTTCCAGCTCCGCGTGTGCGACGCCACCGGCGGCGCGATCCCGTTCCAACTCGTTTCGCCGGAGGCCAAGTGATGCGACGATTCCTGTGTCTATTTCTCGCGGTCGGCACCGCATCGGCAGCCGAGTGGAGCCAGTTCCGCGGGCCGGGGGGCGCGTGCGTATCCGACGAGAAGAACCTGCCGGTGAAGTGGTCGAAGACCGAGGGGATTCGCTGGAAGACCGACCTGCCCGCCCGCGGCGTGTCCGGGCCGGTCGTGTTCGGCGGCAAAATTTTCCTCACCGCGTCGTCCGGCGTGCGCGACGACCGCTTGCACGTGTTGGCCTTCGACCTGAAGACGGGTAATGAACTCTGGCACCGCCAGTTCGCGGCGACCGGCGGCACGAACTGCCACCCGATGACGTGCATGGCCGCACCGACGCCCGTGGCCGACGAAACCGGCGTCTACGCCCTGTTCGCCACCGGCGACCTTGCGGCCTTCGACGCCGACGGCACCCTGCGGTGGTATCGCTCGCTCGTCGGCGATTACCCGAGCATCACGAATCAGGTCGGTATGGCCTCGTCGCCGGTCCTGGCCGACGGCAAGCTGATCGTGCCGATGGACAACAGCGGCGACTCGTTCCTTGCCGCACTCGACCCGAAGACCGGCACGAACATCTGGAAGACGCCCCGCGAGAAGGATAGCAACTGGGTCACGCCGGTCGTGCGTTCGCCGGGCGGTCGCACGCCGGAAATCCTCTTCCCCGGCCGCGATGGCCTGTCGGCTTACGATGCCGCCACCGGCAAGCGGTTGTGGAACTCGAAGGCCGTCACCGGCGGCATCCCAACGCCCACGATCCGCGAAGACATCGTCTACATGCCGAGCGGCGGCGTGACCAAGCTGACTTTCGAGGGCGGCGAGCCGAAGAAGGTGTGGGGGTCGGCCAAGATGGGCAGCGGCATGACCTCGCCGCTGGTCTACGACGGCATGGTCTACGCAGCGAAGGACGGCGTGATGAACACCGTGGACGCCAAGACCGGCGAGTCGCTGTGGTCCGAGCGGTTCAGCAAGGACAAGGCGTCGGCCTCGCCGATCGGAGCCGACGGGAAGGTGTACGTGTTCTCGAACCTCGGGAATACGACCGTTTTCAAGGCCGGCCGTGAGATGGAGATTCTGGCCGACAACGACCTGGGGGAAGAGATTCTGGGCACGCCCGCGGTGGCCGCGGGGGCGATCCTGATTCGCACCAACAAGACGCTGTACTGCGTCGGGGCGAAGTAGATTGTGACAGCCCCACCCGTCGAAGCGACGGGTGGGCGTTCAGCCCTATTTTTTTACCGCCTTCATCAATTCCGCCGTTACGGCTTCCTCGTCCTTCTCGTTGAGCGAGACGAACGCGAACGACTTCACGACCTTCCCCTTCACCACCACGACGGCCGTGAGGTGGGCATCGGTGTTGATGCCCCAGCCGTTCGGGCCGGGGCCGTCGAACACGGTGAGGGCGGTCTTGGTGAACTTCATCGACATATTAATCTTCGGCAGGCGCTCCTTGTTCATTGCCAGGTCGCCGCCGACCCACACGGCCACGGCTTCGGCCTTGTCGCCGGCCTCGCTCACCTTGTCGTCGATCTTCTTCATGAAGCGGGCCATCGGGCGGCTGAACTTCTCCGCGTTCACGAACAGGTAGACGGTCGGTTCGTCCTTCCGCTCGGCCGCGATGTCGATCTCCTTCCCCTCCTTGTCGCCGACGGCCACCGTCACCTTCACCTCGCCGACTTTTTCGCCCGCCTTCGGGCCAGACTCCACGTCCGCCCGGCACGCAGCCGCGGCGGTCAACAGCACCAACATCGAGAACAGTTTCATCGTCACTCCTCCGGGGTCACTAACAACGGGTACTCGGCGATGGAGAGACCGAGTGTGGGAATTTGTTGTAGTCGCCGCCACCCGCGGGTGACGCGCGACTCCTCGGCTTGCCGGTAGTCGGCGTCGATCTGTCGCTTGTCGAACGGCCCGGCGCACGCCAAGGGCGGGAAGTTTTCGTCCACGATGTACTGGGCCATACCGGGGTTGCACGGGACGTGGCGTTCCGGCTGCAAGTGCAGCATTTCCAGCGGAACTTCGCCGAGGACGTACCGCAGGTACAGGTCCGATTCGGTGATCGCCTCCACATCGCGGCCGCACACTTCGCAGCGATAACCTTCGTCACAGCGTGCCATCTCGGTATGCTATTCAGATAAGTTCTTTCTCGCAGGTGCTCCCGTGGCGTTTCCCATCGTTGTGATCGTGGGCCGGCCGAATGTCGGCAAGTCGTCCCTCTTCAACATGCTCGCCGGTCGCCGGATCAGCATCGTCGATCCGACGGCCGGCGTCACCCGCGACCGCATCTCGACCATTCTGGAAGCCGAGGGCCGGCACTTCGAGCTGATCGACACCGGCGGCATGGGCATCCTCGACGTGGACAACCTCACCGAAGAGGTGGAACGACAAATCCGCGTGGCGATCGAGATGGCCTCGGTCGTGCTGTTCGTCGTAGACATCCGCGAAGGGGCGGTGCCGCTCGACCAGACCGTGGCCGAGCGGTTGCGGACTATCGGCAAGCCGGTGATTTTCGTGGCGAACAAGGCCGACGAAATGACCCACGACACGGCCATGAGCGACCTGTTCCGCCTCGGCTACGGCGAGCCGGTCATGGTGAGCGCGAACAGCAAACGCGGCAAGGACGAACTCGTCTTCCAGATTCTCGAAAAGCTACCGGCCGCCAACGACGAAGCGGCCCCGGTCGATCCGTCGCTCAAGATCGCCATCGTCGGCCGGCGGAACGTCG
>JBBQCQ010000130.1:0-8340 GCA_038318835.1 Gemmatales bacterium
CCGCCGTCGGTGAAAGCCCACCTGGACGCCCGCATCGACGACATTGTGCTGCGGCTGCTCGCGAAGGAACCGGATCGCCGCTACCAGAACGCCAGCGACGTGCGGACGGCCCTCTCCCGGCTCGGCCACGTCGCGCCAGCCGGGCCGGCTCCGGGCGTGCGGCGGCACGGCGCGCCGGGGCGGCGGGACTACTTCTATGAGTACACGTCGGCGACAACGATTGGGGGCTGGCCGCTGGTGCACGTGGTGGCCGGGATCGACCCCCGCACGAACAAACACCGGATTGCCAAGGGGTGGATTGCCATCGGCGACGCCATGGCGATCGGCGTGCTGTCCTTGTCCGGCGTGTTGGCGTTGGGCCTCGTCTCGGTCGGTGGCGTCTTCGGCCTCGGCCTGTTAGCCCTCGCCGGGTTCATTGGCGCGGGTGGCCTCGCCGTCGGCGGGGTTGCCCTCGGCTTCTTCTCGCTCGGCGGAGTGGCCTTCGGTTGGCTCGCCTGCGGCGGCATGGCCATCGGCAAGTTCGCCGTCGGCGGCGCCACGGTCGGCGAGCACCAGTTCGGCGGCGATCAACGCGACCCGAACTTCTGGGAGACCCTGCGGTCGGCCGTCGCGGACTTGTTTGGCTGACGGTTGGCTGATTGCCAATGGCGAACGCAGTTTCTCGTCGGTACAATCAAATCGCACTCCTGGAGAAGCTGTCGTGACGTTCACCCCGTGGTTCGCCGCCCTCGTCTTGTCGGCCGTTCAACCGAACGGTCTGCCCCAGAACGCCCTCGCACGACTGGGGGCCAGCCCGACGCGGTTGGGCCAGGTGCAAGTCGCCGTGTCCGCGGACAACAAGCGGATCATCACCGTCACACCCGACGGCTTCGCCCGCGTCTTCGACGCGATCACCGGCCAACCGATCGGAAGTCGGCGGTTGGTCGAGAAGGTCGAGCGGAACATCTACGGCGGCACCGGCGGGTCAATCGCCGGCCTGTCGGCCGACGGCAGCGTGGCCCTCATGTTCGACGGTGAAGACTACTCCGCCCGGTCGATGCGGTTGATCGAAACCGAGACGGGCAAGACGCGGATGAAGTACCCCAGTTCGCAGAACAACAACACCTGGTTGGCGTCCGCCACCCTGTCCGCCGACGCCAAGAAAATCCTCGTCAACGAGTACGGCGTCGGCAACCCACGGCACGTCATCGTCGATGTGGCCACCGGTACGAGCAAGCCGTTCATGGAGCAGCAGAATGGCGGCATTGTCGTCGCCTCGGGCATGATGCACTTTAGCCCCGACGGCTCGAAAGTCCTCCTCCTGGACACGAACAACCTGGGCGGCAACACGCCCGTCAGCGGCACCTGCTACAACGCCGAGGACGGCAAGAAGCTGTGGACCGAAACCGTCGGCATGTTCCCCGCCTTCACGGCCGACTCGAAGAGCGTGTTGGCTATTAACGTGCCGAAACTGAGTGGCGTCCGCGACGCGACTACGGGCAAGGAAGTGAAGGCCACGCTGCCGAAGGCGACCGACGCGACCGGCGTGCAGGTGCCGGGGCCGAAGGACCTGGTGCTGTACCCCATGCTCGCCGGCGAGTCGGTGGTGTGGAACCTAAAGACCGGCTCGAAGGTGGCCCAACTGCCAACCGGCCGCCGCGGCTCGCACCATGCCGTGGCGTTCGCCAAGGACGGCGCCTTCGTCGTCACCGCTTACAACGGCCACCTCTGTCGGTGGAACCTGCCGACCGCGGAGAAGGTCTTCGGCGATCCGGCCCCGCCCGGCCCCGTCACTTCCGTTTCTCGGCTCGTCTTCTCGCCCAACGGCAAGAAACTGTTCTGCCTCGGCGAAGGCGACGTGCCTGGCCTCTGGGACCTGACCAGCCAGACCTGGACCGGCACCCCGCAACTCGACACACCGAAGCCGCGAACCGACCTGGAGCAGATGCAAGTCTTCTTCGGCGGCTCGATGATTACGCAGAGCGTGGCGTACCCCGCGTCCGGCCCGCGGTTCCTGACCGGCGGCGGCGGCACGGCCGGCATGGATGTCCGCGACGGCATTACGGGCCAATCGATCGTGAAGCTCAAGGAAGGCAAGAACAAGACCGGTCAGCCGTTTGAAAACTACCACTACGGCCAATTGTCGGCCGACGGAGCATCGGCCACGATCTTCAAGATGAACTACACCGGCAACCAGTCGAAAATGACCTTCGAGACTTGGGACGTGACGGCCGGCACAAAGTCGAACTTCACCGAGTTCACCATCCCCAATTACGCCTCGATGGCCACCATCTCGCCGTGCGGCCGGTTCACCCTGCTGGGCGGCAAGGTCGTCGTCATCGCGTCCGGCAACACGCTGTTCAGCATCACCAAGAACCAACAGCAGCAGTACTACTATTACGGCGGCGGGGCGTCGAGCTTCTCCCCCGACGGCCGCCTGATGGCCACGAGCCAGAACGAAGCCATGATGCGGGGCGAAGGGAACACCCCCGGCACTCTCCACATCTGGGATACCGTGACCGGCCGGGAACTGCGGAAGGTCGTCACCGGGTCGAACGCGACCGTCATCGCGTTCAGTGCCGACAACCGTCTGGCCGCGTTCGCCGGGATCAAGGGCGTGAAAGTCTTCGACTTGTTCAACGGCGTGGAAGTGAAGACGTACCCCGTCACCGACATGCGCATCCCGAACTACTACGAGGGCTTCTCGGCCGGGTCGCCGCTGGCCTTCGCCCCCGACGGCCGCACGCTGGCGACCGGCCACCTGGATGGCACCGTCACGCTGTGGACGGTGCCGAAGCTGGCGGACCTACCGGAGTTGAAGGACGACGGGTTCGACAAGTTCTGGGACAGTCTCACCGAGGAGCCGAAGTCCGACCCGCGCGCCGACGTGTACCGGATGCTGAGCCAACCGGAGGCGGCGATGAAACTGCTGAACGCGAAGTTCGTCGCACCGCCGTTCAAACCGCTGGACGTGGACCTGGCCGCCGTCATCCGCCGGCTCGACGCGCCGGCTTTCCCCGACCGACTGGCCGCGATTCGCAAACTGCGAGAACTCGGCCCGCGGATCGCCCCCGCCTTGCACGAGGCCATTCGCACGACCGAGTCGGTCGAGATTCGCGTGCGGGCCGAGGAACTGCTGGAGCAGATGAAGGCCGGGCCGCGCACGTTCACGAGCGGCCCCGACCTGCGCGCCTCGCGGGCTATCGAGGTGCTGGAACGAATCGGCTCGGCCGACGCGAAACGACTGTTGCAGGGCTGGGCGAACCACACCACGAACATGCGAGTCGCCAACGACGCCGCCCTTGCCCTGGTCCGCATCGCCGCGGCCGGGAAGTGAGGCCCGCGTGCTGACCGCCGCCCTGCTCGTCGCGCTCGCTTCGCTCGTCGGGGACGATCCCCCACAGGCCGTCGCCATCACCGCCGACGGTCGTTGCGTCGTGACGCTGTCTTCCGACGGCACCCTGCGCACCCTGTCGGCCGCGGACGGCCGCGAAGTGTCGCGTGTCGCCCCGTCCGAGTCGGGCTTACCCGGCGTGCCTTTTCTCACGGCCGACGGCACGCTCGCCGCCCTTCTGCCCGCCCGGTCTTCGAGCATCGACATTTGTCGCGTCGCCGCCGACGCTCCACCCACGACCATCGGCGAACGCCGTTCAACGGCCGAGGCGGTCGGCTTGTCCGGCGATGGGCAAGCCGTGGCCGTAGCCTTCCATCTCGACGCCGGTGTCACTCGGTTACGGGTCGTGAAGGGGGCGGGGGCGATCCCCCGGCCGGTCGCGCGAGTCGGCGGGCATGTTCACGGCCTCGCGCTCAGCCACAACGGAGACTGGTTGATCTCGCTGGCTCACGAAGAACGCGGCGGGAAGGATGTCCTCACCGCCCGCCCCTGCGAACTGTTCGACGTGGGTACCGGCCTATCGCTGTGGTCGCGGCCTGAGTCGTTCCGGCACGCCGTGATCTCCGCCGATGATCGGTACGCCGTGCTAACGGGCGGGTCCGTTGCGGTGCCGAACCGTGTCGTCGATCTGGCGGACGGCGAACCGGCCCGCGACCGCACGCCGCCGAAGTTCGCCATCATCGGCCCGCCGGTTGTTTCTGCCGACGGCGGGGTTTTGTTCGCGATGACCGCCGACGCGCTCATGGCGTGGGACCTGGTTGCCGGGCGGGAGAAGTTCCGCCTGCCGATGACGGCCTCCGATACCCCGGCCCGCCGGGCGGCACTGTCGCCCGACGGTCGGTTGCTGGTAACAACCTTCGACGGCCTACGCAGCTGGGATGCCGTCGACGGCAAACCGCTGTGGGGGCCGATGACCCGTACCATGAAATAGACCCGCTCCACCGCCGTCACCATCATGACCCCGCGGAACCGACTACCATGACGCCGCCTCTTCTCGCCACGCTCGATCGATTCATCGCCCGAGGCCGCCGCCGGCTGTTCGGCGACCGCCTCTTGCACGCCGTCGGCGTCGGCCTCACGGCCGGGCTGGCGGTCGGCTTCCTATGGCTCCTCACGGAGCCGTGGCTGATGGCCGCTCCGCCCGCGGGGTTGCGGTGGATTGTTCTGGCCGTGGCGACCGGGCTGGGGTTGTTCGCCGGAGCGGTGTGGGCCGTCGTGGGGCGACCGACGCGAGAAGCCGCCGCCCTCGAACTCGACCGCCGCTTCGACCTGAGCGAGCGCGTGACGACTGCCCTCGGGCTGCTACCCGCGGAGCGGGAAACGTCGGCCGGGCAAGCCCTCCTGACCGATGCCTCCGCGAAGGTCGCGGGCCTCCGTGTTGGCGAAAAGTTCCCGATTCGCCCACGGTGGTCACTCGGTGGCGTGCCGGTGCTGGCCGCGCTGATCGCGGCCGCGGTCTTCTTCTACCACCCCGACACCTCCTCCGCGTCCGGCGACGACTCCACGCCCGACGCCGCGAAGTGGCTCGCCACCAAACTGCCCGCCGACGCCGCCAAGCTGCCGACGCAGCCGTTCACGTAGCATGTGGTTGCCGACCAACTCGACCGCACCTTGTCGGCCGAACTGAAATTGCTCGATGACGAACTGAACGCGACGATGGAAAAATGGCGGCAGAACGAGCCAAAGGACGAGCAACAAGCCCGCGAGAAGGTCACGGAACTGACCGCTCTCGAAGAGAAGTTGAAGAAGTTCAAGGAGTCTGAATATCAGAAGCTCAAGCAGGCCGAGAAGCAACTTCAACAGTTGGAACAGCTCACCCGCGAGAAGGAATTCGAGGACGGCCCCGCGAAGGAACTGAACGACGCACTCTCGAAGGGGAACCTCAAGAAGGCCGCGGAGCAGGTGGACGAACTTCGCAAGAAAACGAAGGAACAGAAGCTCGACGCGAAAGACCTGGACCGGCTCGACAATCAGATGAAGGAGATGGCCAAGCAACTCCGCACCGACAAGCAGGGGAAGGAGAAGGCCGATCAGCTTCAGAAGAAGATCGACCAGGCCAAGAAGGAAGGCAAAGACGCTGAGGCGCTGGAACGCGAACTCGGACAACTGAAGGCCGAGATGAAGCAGGCCGGCGAGCAGATGGAGAAGCTCGCGCAGAAGATGGAGAAGCTCCGCCAGCTTGCCGAGAAGGGTGACCTGGAAGAGATGACGGAAGAACTCAAGCAGATGGGCGACCAACTGAAGGGTATCGAGCAAGACGTGCAAGACCTGGAGGACGCCGACGACTACCTGCAAAAGCTGCGCGACGAGCTGAAGAAGGCGTGCAAGCAGTGCAAGGGAGACAAGAATGGGGACAAGCTCGGCGACAAGGACGACGCGGAATGGTCGCCGTACACTAACCCCGCGACCGGCAAGCGGAACGAGGACAAGGATGCGAAGACGAACACGAAGGACGAACGCCTCCGCGGGCTGTTCGACAAGACCGGCCAGAAGCGGTACGCCGGGGCGGTGAAGGGGCCATCGTTCACGAAGAAGTCCACGGTGGAACTCGGCCAGCAAATCCAGCAAGCCGCCCAGGAGGCTCCGCAGGCCATGGATAGCCAACAAGTGCCGAAGGAAGCCCAGGCCGGCGTGAAGGAATACTTCGAGAAGATCGGCGGCACCAAGAAGTGAAGCAAGTGAATTCGAAATCGGAACGCGGAGGACGCAGGTTTTGCACGCCGGATAAAAGGCTGGAGAAACTCGATACCAGATTTACTCCGATGCATTTTTTATCCGGCGTGCAAATCCTGCGTCCTCCGCGTTCCGTTTTATCCGTTTTCGGTTTTCCAACTCGCCCCTGGCACATATCTACCACCCCGGCCATACTAAGGGGCAGTTCCCTGCGAGGGTCTCCCCCATGCGTCGCGTTCTTCTCGTTGGCATCTTCCTGTTCGCCCTTACCCGTCCGTCCGTCGCCTACGTCGAGGCTCCGCTCTCGCTAGGAGCGATGATCGCGCAGTCCACGAACGTGGTCACGATGGTCGTCACGAAGGTGGACAAACAGAAGAACCTTATCATCTACAAGAAGGTGCAGGACGTTAAGGGCAAGCACCCGCAGGACGAGATCAAGCACAACATCGGCTTCGGCGGCCTCCGCCCTGGCGAGTGGCAGGAGATCATGAACTGGGCCGAGGTCGGCAAGACGGCTGTGTTCTTCCACAACGGCGGGGCCAGCGAGACGTACTTCGGCACCAGCTACTACCAGGCCTACCCGCAGGGAGAGTGGTGGGGCATGTCACACGGTGAGCCGTTCCTGCTCCGCAGCTACAGCGGCAAGGTCGATAAGCTCGGCGGAGTGGTGAAGGACATCGTCGATGGCAAGGAAGTGATCGTGCCCGGCCTGGTGGACGGCGACAAGGAAGCCCTGCACAAGAAGACGGCGAAGGTGCAACGCCTGCGGGCGAGCCTGAAGCTGCAAGACTACAACCCGAAGCGGGATTTCGCCGGGTGGGGCGGCGACGACATCCGCCGGCTGGCCGGCATGCCCGGCTTCGACCGCATCGGCTCGCTTGGCAACACCGGCCCCGACGCCCTCGCAGCCAGTGCCATCGACTTCGATGGCGATGGCAAACTCGATGTCGTGCTCGTCGGCGCGAACCGTGTCTTCCTGCTGCAAAACAACGGCGACGGCTTTTCGGAAGTCGCCCTGCCAGGGCTGGCCGGCGGCGCGCGATCGGTCGTGTGGGCCGACCACGATGGCGACGGTTTGCCGGATGTGCTACTCGCCACACAGACCGGGCCGCGGCTGTTCACGAACACGGGCAAAGGCACCTTCCGCGACGACTCGACACGGCTCCCACATGAGGCGTGCTACAACCTGACGGCGGCCGCGTGGCTGGACGCCGACGGCGACGGCCACCCCGATATGCTGCTGGCCAATGGGTTCCACGGTCTGCGGCTGTACCGCAACCTCCGCGGCAGCGATCCGGCGGCGAAACTGCCGACGCCGAAGCTCGGCGACTGGTACGCGGTCGGCCCATTCCGGCACAAGGACGGCCCGCAGAAGAACCACGAGACGGCCTTCGGCCCGGAAGCCGACGCCTTCGACACGAACAAGGTCTACAAGGGGAAGCGGGACGCCGACGTGAAGTGGGCGAAGCTCGACGCCACCGACGGCTTGGCCGTGCCCCTCGCGGCGTTCGGGGCGAACTGCGCCACCTACTTACATCGCGAGATCGAGGTGCCGGCCGCGTGTGACATCCCGGTGTCACTCGGTGCCCGCGATTCGCTGACGGTCTACATGAATGGTGCTAAGGTCCACACCGACAACGCGCCGCGGCCGCTCGCCGTCGATCGGGTTCCGGCGACGCTGAAACTGAAGGCGGGGAAGAACCACCTCGTGCTGAAGGTGTGCCACGCCGAGGGGGAGGGCGGGTTCGCCTTCAAGCTCGGCGGGGCCGGCAACAAGCCACTGTTCGCCGACGCAACCGTGGCGTGGGGCCTGGGTGGCGAAGCCACGAAAGGCGACACGCTCAACGTGGCCGACTTCTCCGGCGACGGCCGGCCAGACTTCATCTATGCCGGCACGCTGTTCGCACACGCCGGCACACGCTACGACGTGAAGGCCGATTCGGGCCTGAATTTCAAGGCTGGCCGCGTCGGGCCGTCGGCCGAAGACTTCGACGGCGACGGGCTGATCGACCTATTCGTGCCGCAGGGCGACGGCGGGTGCAAGCTCTACCGCAACCTCGGGAAGGGCAAGTTCGCAGATGCGACCGCGGCCGCCGGCGACGTGGCGAAGCCGATCCCCGGCGCGGTCGGCGCGACCTGGGGCGACTTCGACAACGACGGCCTGCCGGACCTGCTCGTCACGCGGTTGCACGGTCCGAACCTGTTGTTCAAGAACCTCGGCAACGGCTCGTTCCGCGACGACTCCGCGGCGGTCGGGTTGAATCAGAAGATCTTCAACTCGCAGGCGGCCTGCC
>JBBQCQ010000131.1:0-8314 GCA_038318835.1 Gemmatales bacterium
ACGACCAGTTCAAGATCGACGGCAAGTTCATGGGCTGGGTCGAGGTCAGCAAGAAGCGGATGGAATACTCCAGCGGCAACGGCGTCAGCACCCGCGAGAAGACGAGCCTGCTGACCGAAGCGTTCGACAAGCTGCTCGCCACGAAGGGCAAGGACGCGCTCGCCGGGTACGACGGCGTATTCTTCCTGTTCGCCGGCGAGCGGGTTCAGACGACCCGCGGCAGCCTCTACTGGCCGCACCGGGCGAGCTTCCGGCACAACAACAAGAGCTGGCCTTACTTTATCGTGCAGGAGGGCGGCCCGCGGATGACCGATATCAGCGTGTTCTGCCACGAGTTCGGCCACATGCTCGGCCTGCCCGACCTGTACGCGAAGCCGGAAGTGCCCGGGATGGAAGGCGTCGGCAGTTGGTGTGCGATGTCGCAACAGAACCCGGCCGGCAAACCGCAGCACATGTCGGCGTGGTGCAAGCAGGAACTCGGCTGGATCAAGCCGACGATGATCGACCCGACGAAGAAGCAGAAGCTGATCCTGTCGCCGATCGAGGACAATAAGAACGAGTGCTTCAAGGTGCCGGTGCGGCCCGACGGCAGCGAATACTTCCTGCTGGAGAACCGCAAGAAGACCGGCTTTGACGCCGACCTGCCGGCCGAGGGCTTGCTGGTGTGGCGGGTGATCGCCGGCCGCGGCCGCGAGAGTCAGCCGGTGTTCCTGGAAGAATCGCACGGCATCGAAGGCATCAACGGCCCGCGGTCGTTCACGGGTTCGGTGCCGTTCCCGAGTCCGGCGAACACGTCGTTCACGCCGTTCACGACGCCCAGCAGTAAGAGCCAACTCGGCGGCGGCTACGACGTGTACATCACGAATATTAAGCGCCTGCGAGACGGCCGCATCGCGTTCAACATCGGGTACGAGTTCCAGTAAGCCTTTGACCGCCGGGATGATCCACACAAACGCCGCGCGAACCCGCGCGGCGTTCTGCGTTTCCCTAATGAAAAGCAGAGGGCTGTGCATGTCCTATTCGACCGACCGGGCCAAACTCTTGGCCAACCAACTGACACGCTTCAGTGTGCTGAACACCTACCAACTTGCCGGGCAAGTCGAGAACCTCAACTTCTGGATGGTAGAAGTGCGGCACTCGCTGGCCGTCCTCGACGGGTACGGCGTTCGCTTCGTCCGGCTAGAAGCCGCCCAGACGCAGTACCTTGAAACGCACGGCGTTGAAAAGGTTGTGGAGGTCGATGGCGTTAGGCGGCCAAATGTCGTTCCGGTCCGTCGCGTTCCGGATCGTGAATTGCAGAAGGCACGGCGGTCTCTCGTCGATGCGGTCTCCCGGTGCTTCGCACGGTGCCAAGACGAGGGCCTGATCTGCAAATCTCAGGCGGCGTCGCTGCCTCAAGAGTTAGGCATCAAGAGTGACTCGCCCGTTTGATACGATACATCGAGCGGCTACCCGACCGGGAGGGGCAACGATGGGGAGTCACGACATGGGTCGAGTCACTACCGAAATCCTGGTCGAGAACGCCGGCGACTTGTGGGGGGCGTCCCGGAATATGATCGCGGACGAGGTAGTTCGCAAGACGGTGATCCCCAACGCCCTCGTTGGCACTGGTGCGACACTCCTTTCGTTGCCGACCGCCGTCATCCATCAACTCGGTCTTCGGCAAGTCGCCACAAAGCGTGTCATCGCCAGTTCCGGCCCGGCTACCGCCGCCATGCACGAAGCCGTCCGCCTCACGATCATGGGCCGGTCCTGCACGATGGACGTGATGGAAGTGCCCGACGGCGTGCCGGCCCTCGTCGGGCAGATTCCGCTCGAACACCTCGACTTCGTCATCGATCTGCGGCCCCAGAAGCTCATCGGCAACCCGGCTCACAACGGCGAACACGTCTACGAGATGTACTGACCACACGACGCGCCCAACCGCGCCCTTCGCGCCAACATTCTGGCACTTCGCTCGTTGAGTTCGTTGACAGCCCTTCGCCGTGCGGTTAACGTGGACCCAGTCTGCCGATCTTGACACGCGAATTCGTGTACAATGTGTATCTCGCACCCGCACGATCGAGACGACTGTAACAGGTTCGACGGTTACGCCAACGACGACGGCCGATCCTCGTTGGTTT
The DNA here is from genome assembly GCA_038318835.1 of Gemmatales bacterium. GTDB lineage: Bacteria > Planctomycetota > Planctomycetia > Gemmatales > Gemmataceae > Limnoglobus. The sequence goes on from JBBQCQ010000131.1 coordinate 2,124, forward strand.
GAATATCACTCTCTACGCGGCACCGTCGCCTTCCGTGCGACCGACTTCCGGGTACTACCTCCATGGCAAAACCGACCGCGATCTGGGGCCTCGACATGGGCCAATGTGCTCTCAAGGCCCTCAAACTCGAACTCATCGGCGGCAAGCCAACGGCCACGGCGTTCGATTACATCGAACACCCGAAGATCATGTCGCAGCCCGACGCCGATCCCGAAGCCCTGGCCCGCGAGGCGCTCGAAAAGTTCCTCTCCCGCAACCCCATCGGCAACGATCTCGTCGCTATCAGCGTGGCCGGACAGAGCGGGGGGCTGGCCCGATTCGTGAAGCTGCCGCCGGTCGAAGAGTCGAAGATCGCCGACATCGTGAAATTCGAGGCGAAACAGCAGATTCCGTTCCCGCTGGAAGAGGTCGTCTGGGACTTCCAGAAGATCGCCGGCGGCGAAGTCATCAACAACTTCGCGATGGAAACCGAGATCGGTCTGTTTGCCATGAAGCGGGAGATCATCGCCCGCAACCTCGGGCAGTACAACAACGCCGGCATCGAGTGCCACATCGTGCAGATGGCCCCGCTGGCGCTCACGAACTACGCGACTTACGAACTGCTGAAAAAGGGCGGCCCCGACGCCGAGATACCGACAGAAGGCGAAGCCGACGACATGCCCCGCGGCAAGAAGAAGTGCATCGTGGTGCTCGATGTGGGCACCGACAACTCGAACCTTATCATCACCGACGCCGGCAAGATCATCTGGCAACGGCCGCTATCGCTCGGCGGCAACCACTTCACGCGGGCGCTGTCGAAGGAGATGAAGCTCACCTTCGCGAAGGCCGAGCACCTGAAACGGAACGCCGCGAAATCGCCCGACCTGGCGCAAATCTTGAAGTCGCTGCGGCCCGTACTCACCGACTTCGTCGGCGAAGTGCAGCGGTCCCTCGGCTACTTCACGAACACCCACCGCGACGCGCATGTAGCGTCGATGATCGGCCTGGGCAGCGCGTTCAAGCTGCCCGGCCTGCAAAAGTACATGGCCGAAAAACTTTCGCTCAAAGTAGATCGGCCGAGTAAGGTTCATCGCCTGGCCGGCGACCAAGTGCTCACCGACCCGGTCTTCGCAGAGAACATTCTGACGTTCCCGATCGCCTACGGTCTGGCCCTGCAAGGGCTGAACATGCTGTCGGGCCAGACCGACTTCGGCCGGATTAATACGAACCTGCTGCCGACGGAGATTCGCACCGAGCGCGTTATCCGGGCGAAGAAGCCGTTCGCCGCCGCCGCCGCCGCTGCCCTGCTGCTAGGGGCGGGCCTCGCGGCCATCGGGTTCGGTGTGCAGTACTCGGCCGCCACCGACGCCGGCATCGAGAAGGCGATGGAATCGGCGAAGCAGGCGAAGACGCAGGCCGACTCGCAGGTGAGTGCCGCGAAGGCCGGCGAAGACGCCGTGACCAAGGCCCAGGACGAGGTGAAGGCCATCGTGGCCGGGGCCGACCGCCGGCTCGACTGGGTTCGGATGCACCAACTCGTAACGACCGCTCTACCGCGGGCGGGCAACCCCGGCACCGAAGGCACCACCGGGGAGAACTTACGAGACGTGGCAGGGAACTTGCTTTCGGGCGAACAGGGTACATTCTGGAGCACAGAAGAAGGCCGGCGGGCGCTGGAGGCGTACAAGGACCGCGTGAAGCGGGGCCTGTCGATCGACCGCGTGAACGACCCCGACCTGACCGAGTATCTGGCTCAGGTCAACATTCAGGAAGTCCGTACCCGGTACACCGATAACCTGAAGGCGTTCTTCGAAACGGCCGACGCGCGCGTGTGGGCCGAGGAGAAAAAGGCCATCGCCGAATACATGCCGGACGGCGAGCGGGAAAAGGACGAGAACGAGGCGAAAGCCTGGAAGCCGAAAGCCCCCGAGGGCGGCGGCTGGATCGTGGAGCTTCGCGGCTGGACGTTCCACACGTCCGGGACCGACTTCCTCGTCCGCGGCGTGTTGAAGAACTTCCAGGACGAGGCCCAGAGGGCCGAGCAAATCGGCCCCCACAAGGTGAATGAGTTCCTGCCCGGTGTGGTCGATCCGCTCAAGGGCCGCGTGAGCCATGTGTGCCTGGCCCTGTCGAAGAAGCAGGAGGGAACGCAGAACGTCCTCGACCTGATCGGCCCGAGCCGCAGTTACATCGACCGCTACCTCTCGCCCATCGCCACGGCGGGGGCCGCGCCCGGCGGTTCGCCTCCCGGCATGCCCGTCGGTTCGGCAGATGGTGCTGCCCCCGGGGGGCCTGTGTCTGGGGCAACGGCTGGGCAATGGGTGCCCCTCGGCCAGCAAGGGGCTGCCGGGCAAGGCGGACTGGGTGGGGCGGGCGGCATGTCCCCGCCGGGGTCGTCTTCGGGGGTCTATGGGTACGACGACAACTCGGGTGGCGCGATGAGTTCCGCCGGCGAACGAGGCGGGCCAGGAGTGACACCGTCTGGACCGACCACACCTGGGACGACGGCCACCCCAAAACGGTCGCTCAAACACCGGACGGTCTTCGTCATGATGTTCGTATGGCGAGACACTCCGGCTGTGGCGGCCGGGTCGGACACCGCCAACCCCGCCCCGAAATAACCCGTCGGTAGACCTGCCCCGCGAGAGCACACCCGAGTTCACGAGGTTTGAGATGGCGAACAAGAACGACGCCCTGAAAAAGCACCACTTCTGGATCCTGGCCGCGGTTGCGCCGGTGCTGGTCCTGCTCGCGGTCGTCTTCCTCATGACGGGCGTCAGCGGGGCCATCGACACGGCCAACAAGAAAATCACCGACACCGACAGCGCGGTGAAAAGCCCGAACGCCCCCGGCGTCGGCACGCTGGCCGAACTCGAGAAGAAGAAGGAGAAGCTCGGTGAGGTCCGCAGCCAACTCTGGAAAATGAACTGGGAAAAGCAGGCCCCGTTCTTCACCTGGCCGGAGACTCAAAACCGCACGTTCGATCGGTACAATACCATGAAGTTCGGAACGTCGTTCCGCGACTTCATCTCGAACGGCAACCTGATCGAAATCTTCAAGCCGGCCTACTCCACCACCTATGAGAAGCTCGGCGAGTCGATCGCCCCGACCACCTTCCGGGGCGACTGGCAAAGCGTGCTGCGGTGGGTCAACAACTGGGGCAATCAGTCGCCCGAATCGCGGCAACTTTGGCTGGCTATGGAGGACGTCTGGATTCAGCGGGCCTTGCTCAAGCCAATCAGTCAGGTGAACGAGGACATCGCCCGGTTCACCCTCGTGAAGCCGGTCGGCCAGAACCCCCCGGCCAAGAAGCGGAAGTTCGTCAGCCACGTCTGGGAAATCGACCTGGAAGTGACCAACCGCAAGCCGAACCAGGGTAATGGCCAGGTGTTGAAAGCTCGCCTGAAGAACCGCACGAACCAGTTGCAAGTTCTCGGCGTCGGGAGTGCGATGCAACTGAAGGTCTGGTTCGACGCGAAGATGGACCTGCCGCCATTCGACTTCCGCATCGAAGGGGCCGGCGTCGCGGGTGGCGAGATGCTCCCCCCACCCGACGCGGCCAAGCGGGCGGCAGGCGAAGAAGAAACCGTGGATATTCTATTGCCTCCTGGCACCGACGTGGTCGAGATCGCGAAGGTGGAGCAAGTCCTGGACAAGCGGACGGTGCCGATCCGCCGCCTGGACCGCTTGGCCGTGGGGTATGCCTCGGCGAAGGACTTCGCCAAGCCGCTCCTCCCGCCGCCGTTCTTCCCGGACGCGGCCCCCGTGGACCCCGCCGCAGCCGCTGGTGGGGTGCAACCTGGCGTCCCGCCCGGCGGAATCAGCGACGGCGGTAGCAGCTCGCTCGGTGGCCCGGGTGGGCGTGGCGGGCCGAACGGCGGCAACGCCACCGCGGGTCCGGGGCGGGCCGGCGCGATGCGACTGCTCGACGTGGCCGACCTGAACAAGTTACGGTACGTCGAGATTAACGAACAACTCCGCCGCGTGCCGGTGGCCATGACGCTGATCGTCGATCAAATGTACGTGAACGAGGTGCTCATCGCTTACGCGAACTCGCCGTTGCGGTTCGAGACGGTGCAGTACCACTGGCAGCGATTCACCGAGTCGCTCAACCAACCGGGCGGCGGTATCGATCCGATGGGGCCTGGTGGATCGGGTGATTCCAGCGAATCGGGCGTGGCGAGTGGGTTCACCGGGTCGGGCCTGTCGAGCGGTGCAGGAATGTCCCTCCCGCCCGGTGGGAGGTTCCCTCCCCCCAGTGGTGGCAGTATGGGGTCGAACCAGTATGGCGGCATCCCCGGCCTCGGTCCGGATACGCTGTCGAGTATCTCGGAGGCTCAGGCGAACTCAGGGTTAATTCAACTGACGGTATACGGCATTGTCACCCTGTACGAACGATACGACCCGCCCAAGAAGGAAGGGGACGCCGCCGCGAACCCTATGACCCCGGACCCCATGACCCCGGACCCCATGACGCCGGCCCCCATGACACCGGCACCCAAGACACCGGCCCCCATGACGCCGGCCCCCATGACGCCGGCACCCATGACACCGGCACCCATGACACCGGCACCCATGACGCCGGCACCGGTTGTACCGACTCCCCCGACCCCGTCGCCAACGCCCCCGAAGTAGGGGCGGGCCGCGACTCGATCATCTGGACACCGAAATCCTCGTTCGCGAAGGACGATCCCATGGCGAAGTTCAATCTGCAAGAGTTCTTATTGGCGAAGGGCGAAAAGATCGGCCTCGGTCTCGCTGTCGCCGGCCTTGGCCTACTCGGCATCTGGGGCCTGACGAACCTCTTCTCGGCGAAGAGTCCGGGGCAGGTCACCGACACCTTCAAGAAGTACGAAACGAGCATCAAGTCGCAGATGCAGAAGCAGGAACCTGGCAACATCTCGCCGATCCCGGAGTGGGCAGACGCCAAGGCTCTCGACTCGAAGCCAATCCACGGCTACGACTTCCCGGTCTCGTACTACGCCTTCGAGCCGGTCGATCGGCCGAGTCGTGCCCGCGACAACCCGAAGGTGCTCGGCATCACGGAAGCCCAACTCGACCTCGTTCGCCTCAATATGAAGGCCTACGATATCAAGGGCACCCCCGGCAACTATCAGATCGGCGTCCTCGATAGTGTGTCTATCCAGGGAGACAAAGTCACGAGTGCCGCGATGCGGGACTTGCTGAAGAAGTACAACCCTAAGGACAAAGTGCGGAAGGCCCGGCCGCCCGTGCAAAACCCGCAATTCCCCGGTGGGCCGGGCATGTCGGGGCCCGGTGGGCCGGGCATGTCGGGGCCGGGCGGACCGGGCATGTCGGGGCCAGGTGGACCGGGCATGTCGGGGCCAGGTGGACCGGGTATGTCGGGGCCGGGCGGCGGGATGGGATCGTCCGAAGGGGGATACCCCGGTTCCGGTGGAATGAACTCCGGCACGAGCTACGACAACAACAAGACGCGGTTCGAGAAGACGGTCAAGTACATCGATATCGACACATTCGACCCGGCGAAATATCAACCGGCATTCATCATCTACCCAAAGCGGACCATCGTGATGCACGCGGTGTTCCCACTCAAGGAACAACTCGAAGTCGTCCGCCGTGCGCTGCGGCTGAAGACCATCGATGAGGCCGCCCGCGAAACCAGTCCGAACTTCAGCCCGGCGATGGCCGGGGGATCGCCGGGTGGCCCCGGTGGGCCAGGGGGTGACATGCGTGGCCCTGGGATGAGTTCGCCTGCGGGACTTGGTTCAGGCGGTCCCGGGGCGGCAACGACCGGCGGTGGCGTGAAGGTCCCCGAAGGTCCGACGTTCGCTGGGTTCGAGATCGAGCGTAAGATCACCGACCCATCCGGCCGCGTGTATCCGTGGGATAACTACGACCACGTTGGCTGGTATCTCGCCGAGATCAACAACCGCAAGGTGGCCGATCAACCCGACGAGGGCTACCTGCCGTATTTCCTGCGGTACGAACAAGAGATGGCCATGCCCCTGCCGGCCGTCGCCGAGGGACAACAGACGTACCCGCCAATCACGCTGCCGTCGATCGTGCAGACCGTTCAGAAGATGAAAGACAGCCAGAAAGTGCCGATCACGCCGTCGGAACTGCAGCAGCGGTTCAACGGCAAGGGGACCAGCCCCTTCACGCCGACATTCATTGCCCCGACTGCGGGCGGAGGCGGTCCGGGGGGGGATGGATTCTTCGGCAGTCAGGGT
>JBBQCQ010000132.1:0-8270 GCA_038318835.1 Gemmatales bacterium
ACTGTTTGGGTCTTGTGGGGGGCCCGCGCGCCGCGAGGGCCCCCAGACCCTGCCCCACGAACTACCCCGCCCAACCCACCGAGGTTGTTGGGGGCAGTTGCGGAGGGTGTGCCCGACAATTAACTAATCCAGCGTCGCTGATACAGGTACCATTCCGCGGCGGCCAGAACGAACGCGGCGATAGTCAGATACCACCAGATCGGCCGACCGCCGAAGCCACCCACGAGACCGGCAGCCTGAGCCGTCGCGCTTGTCGGCAACTCTTGGTTCGCCCGCAGGTCGCTCTCGGCTTTGCTCATCAGATTCACGGCGAACTCTTCGACCGGGGCCGCGTTCGGCGTCGGTGGCACGACAGCCCATACGCCGCAGGCGTCGAACGGGCCGACGGTCGTCGTGGTCGGCCCGGCTGGCAACTTCCGCATGGTGCCGTCGGGCGAACGCAGCATGAACTCGCCGGCCGGCAGCGTCACGTCGACGACGGCCCCGGTTGCGAACGATTCCCGCAGTTCGCCGGCCGCCCCGGAGAACACGCCGAGCGTGTTCATGACCAGGATCGGGAATGCGGTGCGGAAGGGCAGTTCGCTCTTGTCCAGATCGGCCGTCAGCACCAGCACCTTGCCTTCGGGCCGGTCGATCAGCGTGATTAACGGCTCGTTCTGCAACGAACTCGCGAGCACTTGCGGCTTGCTGGCCGGCGGGGTGAAGGCAATCATCCGGGCGTCGGGCAAGATGACGTTGTCGAGGCGGACGTGGGCCAGGTACGGCGAGTCCTTCTCCTGCTTCGTGACGATAGCTGTCGGCAATTTGTCGCCGAGTTTCCAGAGGTTCGTATCGGTCTGCGGGTCCACAACCAGCACATTGCCCGGCGGCAGTTGGGCCGGCGTGTCCTTGTAGAAAACCTTGACCGCGTTCGTGGCGAACTCCTTCGGCATCTCCTTCCGCGAACTCGTCAACTGCACGAGGGAGTTGGCCTCCAGCACCTTTTGCAAGAACAGATTCCCGGCCGGCGTGTGCAGGTGAACGGGCATTTTCTCTCGTTTCGGCAAGAGCGCGACGGCAGTGTTGTCGGCCGTGAGCGCGTCGGCGAGCGGCACGAATTCCTTTCCGCTGCTAGTGACCAACCGGGAGGACAAGAGGCCGCCGTCGGCAGTCGTGGCGTCTTTGATCTTGGTCCACGTCTGACCCGGCGTCAGTCGCAGCGGTTCGCTTACGTCGAGTGGCCGGCCGTTCAGGGTCGTCTCGACGCGAAACTCCTCGCTCGGCTCGTCGGACTGATTCGTGACCTCGGTCAGCACCTCGTACCCGATCGGGTCGAGGGCACTGCGGCGGACCGGAAACCGCGTCAAGCCGACGTTCGGCGTCTGGCTGCCGACGCGGATGACCGTAAGCTTCATCCGTTCGTCTTCCGGCTTTTTCTCTTCTTCCGCGAGCACCTTCGCGAGTTCGTCACCGCTGCCGTCAGTGAGCACAACGACCCGACTTTCGGCCTCGGCCGCGTCCTTGTTCACGAGTCGGCGGGCGGTGTCGATGGCGTCCTTCAACTTGCCGGGACCGTCCGTGGGTGGAATCGTGGCGAGCGCGTCGCGGAGAGTCCGTTGATGGCCGGTGAGGCCGCAAACGACGCGCGGTTGCGTGCCGGCCGAGACAATGGCCATCTCGTCGCGGAACTTCAAGCCCTTGATGACGGCGTGGGCTTCCTCGACCGCCTTCGCCAGTCGCGAGGGGGCCACGTCGGTCGCCTTCATACTCGCCGAGTTATCGACGACGAGGATGATCCGCCGGCGTTGTGTGGCCTCGGACGCCAAAAACGGCTCCGCGAGTGCGGCCACCAGGAGCGCGAGCAAGGCCAACTGCACGAGCAGCGACACGAGGTGCCGCAGTTTCTGCCAGAGCGAGCGTGGCTTCTTCTCGTCAAAAATTTGCCGCCAGAAGATGACCGTGCTGACCGGCACACGCTTCAGTCGAATCTTCAAGACGTAGAAGATCACGACCGGCACCGCCAGCAAGAGCCACAACAGGGCCGTCGGATTAGTCAAGCTCATTGGAAAATTGGCCACAGATGAACAGAGATAAAACCAAGACCAGTGTCATTTCAGAAGCGTCCAGCGAAAAGGTTCTAAATTCGTTTCATGTCTTCATCTGTGTTTATCTGTGTTCATCGCGTGGCCACTCTTTCTTTGTTTATCTCACGGAACCGGCTTGCCGCATCATCTTTAGGATCAACTCGTCGAATGCGATCTCGGTGGACGTTCGTGTGCATCCCAGGCTGTAGCGGTTACAGTACGACTGCACCGTCGTCTGGAATTCGTCGAATAGTTGCCGGTACTGCTTCAGATTCTTCTCGGTGACCGTCACCTTCCGTGCGTTGCCACTCTCCACATCCCACATCTCCACGTCGCCGAGAAGGTCGGGCGGTTCCTTCTCGTACTTGTCGAACACCTGCACCACGAATGGCTCGTATTTGCGGTGCCGGAGCAAGTCCAGGCCTCGCTCGAAGCCGTTGGGGTCGTACAGGTCGCTGACCACGACCACCAGCCCGCGCCGTTGTTCACGGTGGATGAACCCGGTAGCGACGCGCTCCAGGTTCGTTTCCTCGCCTTGCGCGTCCAGACCCTCGAAGAACTTGAGCAGCGACAGAATGCGGCCCTTGCCGCGGGTGAGCGGGAAGTCGGCGACGATGTCGCTGGCGAAGGCCGTCACCGCGATGCGGTCGAGGTCGGCCAGCGCGATGTACGCGAGGGCGGCCGCGACTTGCCGGGCGAAGTCGAACTTTGGCGGATCGCCGAAGGCCATGCTGCGGGAACAATCCACGAGGAAGTAGACGTGCAGGTCTTCTTCTTCCTGGAACCGCTTGAGGAGCAGTTCGTTGTGGCGAGCGAAAAGGTTCCAGTCCAGGTAACGGAAGTCGTCCCCAGGTGCATACTCGCGGTGGTCGGCGAACTCGATGCCGCTGCCCATCTGCATCGTCCGCCGCTGGGCCATGAGCGAGCCGCGGAAGACTCGCTTGGAGATGAGCGAGAGGTATTCGAGCTTTTTCAGAAACTCGGAGTCGAACAGAGCCATATTTTTTGCCGCAGATGGACGCCGAGGAACGCAGATTAAAGGCAGAAGACGATTTCAAAGACAGAAGACATTTATTTCTTCGTCAACGAGAACTTCCGTTCGTTCGCGTAGTGGATCGGCGGAACTTGGGTTTCGGGCCGAAATTCATCAGGAAGCCAATTTCAATGCTAGTCGCCCGCAGGAAATTCAGAACCTATGCCTCGTGAACTGCATTCAATTCTTGAACCGCCTTCAACTCCAGAAGCACTACGTGTTCAACGACAATGTCTACTGAGAAGTCCCTAACTTGTACGCCCCGGAAGAAGACCAGTATCGAGACTTCGGACTCCACGAATAAGCTGGCATCTTGCAACGCCACCACGAATGCGCGATGATAGACACTCTCCAGAAAGCCCGGCCCGAGTTCGTTGTAAACGTCGAAGAACAGGCCGTTGACCATCTCGGTCAACGATTCGTATTGAAAATCGTCTTCTGCCTTTAATCTGGTTCCTCGGCGTCCATTTGCTGCTAAACATCTTTTTCTTAACCCACCATCGCCGGTTCCTTGACGTTGTTCAAAATATTCTGCACCACGTCGTCCGCGGGAATTCCGTCGGCCTGGCCCTCGAAGTTCAAGATCAGTCGGTGCCGCAGGGCCATCGGGGCGACCTTGCGCACGTCCTCGCGGGCCACGTGGTAGCGGCCGTCGAGGATCGCGTTCAGCTTTGCAGCAAGGATGATCGCCTGCGCACCGCGGGGGCTGCTGCCGTAGCGGACGTACTTCTTCGTACTCGGGGCGGCCAGTTCGTGGTCGGGGTGCGTGGCCATCACCACGGCAATCGCGTACCGCCGAACTTCGTTCGCCACCGGGATTTGGCGGACTAGCTTCGAGAGGGCGTTGATGCGGTCGCCGTCAAAGATCGCCTCCGCTTTCGGGGCTTTCGTTTCGGTTGTCCGGTCGAGGATCGATTCCAGGTCTTCAAACGTCGGGAACTTCACGAGCAGCTTGAAGAAGAAGCGATCGAGTTGTGCCTCCGGCAGCGGGTAGGTGCCCTCCATTTCGAGCGGGTTCTGCGTTGCCAGCACGAAGAACGGCTTTGGTAGGTCGTAGGTTTGCCCACCCACGGTGACATGTTTCTCTTGCATCGCTTCGAGCAAGGCAGACTGCGTCTTCGGCGTGGCCCGGTTAATTTCGTCGGCCAGCACGATGTTGCCGAAGATCGGCCCCTTCTGGAACTCGAACTTGCGGCCGCCGCTGCCGGTGTCGAGGACGACGTTCGTGCCGACGAGGTCGGCGGGCATCAGGTCCGGCGTGAACTGGATGCGGCGGAACTCCAGGTGCAACGAGTCGGCGATGGTGCGGACGAGTAGCGTCTTGCCGAGGCCGGGCACGCCATCGAGCAACACGTGGCCGCCGGCTATCAGGGCCGCGAGAGTGGCCTCGACGATGTCGTCCTGCCCGACGATGAGTTTGCCGATCTCCTGGCGCAATCGCCGAAAGTCGGTGCGGAAGCCCTCGAGTTCTTCTTTGATCGCGTCGGCACTCATCGGTTCGTCCCCTGCATCTGGTATTGGCGGCGGAATGTTTGGGGAATTCTGTTGCGGATCGGGGTCGTCATCAGCTAACTTGTCTGAGGTTATCCAGGATCGCAAGCGTTGTCAAATGCGTCTCGGAAATTTCCCCCGAATTGAAACGAGCGACGCCCCACGACGTTAACAGAAAGACGACGGGATTTCGCCAACGTTTCGCGCGATTTCGAGTTTGGCCGATGAATTCGGGTTCTGGCTGCGAAAATTCACGCAAGATTTTTTCGCGGCAGGGGACCGGGTCGGGCACTTATACTGTGACTCCGTGCGCGACGCGCGGCCGCGGATAGCGTCGAATACTGTTTGCCGTTGCGGTGGTTGGTTTTACCCCGGCTCGGTCGTCGAACCGGGTCGGCATCTCGTTTCCGATCTGGAACGCCCCGGCCTTCGGAGTGATCTCTCATGCGGCACGGAAGACTGTGGCTGACGGTATCCCTTTTCTCCCTGGCGGGGTGGACCTTCTGGGCCGCGGCTCAAACACCCGACAAGCCGGTCGCCCCCACGAAGGTGGCGGAGGAAGAGTCCGAAGAAGACGCCAAGGCTCGCACCATCGCGGCCGCCTTCAAGAAGGCTCTCGAAAACAACCCCCGCCGCGGCACCGCCCTCGACCGCCTGTACGGCTACCACGTCGAGCGGGGCAGCCTCGATGCCTTCGTGCAAGAGTACGCCGACCGCGCGAAGAAGGACCCGAAGGACGGCGTCGCGTGGATGATCGTCGGCCTCGCGGAGGCCCAACGGAGCCGCGACGGGGCGGCCGTCGTCGCCTTCCAGAAAGCGGAAGAGGCTTTGCCAGGCAACGCCGTCGCGTCGTATTACCTGGGTCAGTGTCTCGTGCTGATCGGCCGACCGGACGCCGCCGCGGAAGCGTTCGAGCGAGCCATCACGCGCAAGCCGAACCGCAACGACATGCTCGACACCTTCCAGGCTCTCGGCCGCGTGTACCAGCGGGCACAAAAGACCGACAAAGCTCTCGAAGTCTGGAACCGCCTGGAAAAGCAGTACCCCGACGATGTGCGGGTGCAGGAGCAGATCGCGACCACGCTTGTGGAGGAAGGCCAGTACGAACAGGCGTTGCCACGTTTGGAGAAACTCGCGAAGGCAACCGACGACAAGTATCGGCAGGCGACGCTGCGCATGGACGTGGCCGACCTGAAGGTGAAGTTGAAGAAATCGACCGACGCCCTGGCCGACTTCGAGAAACTGCTCGGCGAACTCAATCCGGAAAGCTGGTTGTACCGCGACGTGCGCCGGCGGATTGAGGACGTGTTTCTACGGAACGACGACCTCGCCGGCCTGGCGAAATACTACGAGGCATGGCTGGCGAAGAACGCGACCGACGTGGAGGCCATCGCCCGTCTCGCGAAGAACCTGGCGGCCCAAGGGAAGGGGCCGGACGCCCGCAAGTGGCTGGAAAAGGGAATCGAAGTCTCACCGTCGAACAAGGCCCTTCGCGCGTCGCTTATCGAGCAACTCGCCTTCGACGGGAACTTCGCCGACGCGGCCAAACAGTACGAGACGATGGACAAGGCCGATCCTGGCAACCCGGACATCCTTCGCGATTGGGGTAAGCTCCTTGCCCGCGACACCACGAAGCCAGAACCGGATCGCAAGGCCGCCGCCGCGGCCGTGTGGAAGCGCATCCTCGACAAGAAGCCGACCGACCCCGTGACGACCTCGCAGGTGGCCGACTTACTGCGACAGTCAGGTGTCACCGACGAGGCCATTGGGCTTTACAAGAAAGCGATCGAACTCGCCCCGAACGCGGCCCAGTACCGAGAGTATCTCGGCGAGTACTTCCATAGTTTGAAGCGATCCGAAGACGCTCTCAACACGTGGCGGCCCATCGCGGAGGGGACGAACCGCACCGCGAAGAACCTCGCACGCCTGGGCGAAGTGTACGCCGGGTTTGGCTACCGCAAGGAGGCCATTCGCGTCTTCGCCGAAGCGATTCAGTTGGAGAAGGACGACTACAACCTGCTCATGACCTACGCCGACGTTCTCGCTCAGGAGGCGGAGAACGAGGAAGCGTTGAAGCAACTCGATCTGGCCGCCAAGTTCACTAGCAACGCGGAGGAAGTCGAGAGCGTGCTCGCCGCCCGCATCAAGATTTATCAGGCCACCGACAAGCTGGCCGAGCAGATCGACCGACTGAGCAAGGAACTCGCTGCGAACCCGACCGCGACGGCGAATCAGCATCTTGTCCTCGCCCGATACTTCGAGGCGAACCGCCAACTCGATAAGGCCGTCGAGACGATCGGGAAGGCGGCCGAGAAGGACGCGAAGTCGCTGGCCGTCCTCGCGGCCGCGGCGCGCATCCACGAGGCCGGTGGCAACATGCTCGCGGCCGCCGACGCCAACCGTAAACTCGCCACCCTCGACCGCCGCTACCGCACCGAGTACCTGCAACAGGTCGCCGCCCTGGAACAGCGACTTGGCAAGCGGGACGATGCCCTGAAGACCGCGAAGGACGTGCTCGCGTCGGCCCCTGGCAACCCGGAAGTCTACAAGTGGTACTCGGAAATCTGCTTCCAACTCGGCGACGCCGAGGAGGGGCTGGAAGCCCTGCGGCGGTCGGTGCGGGCCAACCCGGCCGACCCGCAAGGGCTGGTCACGCTCGCCAACGCCCTCGTCGAACGGGTGCGGTCCGGCGAGGCTATCGAACTCCTCTGGCGGGCCTTCGACAAGACAAACGAACTCGAAGGTAAGCTCGGCATCGTGGACCGGCTCGCGCAGCTTTACCTCGAACAGAACCAGTTCGACAAGCTCATGGAGCGGCTCGAACGCGAACGCCGGGAGCAGGAGAAGAACCGCGAACTGACCATGTGCATCGCCCAGGCGTTCCAGACGGCCGGCGATCTCGGTTCGGCCCGGATTCAACTCGAACGGTTGCTTACCGAGAACACCCGCGACACGAACCTGCTCGGCCAACTGTCGCAACTCAGCGAGCAGGAAGGCGACGTGCAAGTCGCGTTGAAATATCAGCGGCAACTCGCCACCGCCGCCCCGCAGAACTTCGACGCCCAGGTTCGGTTGGCCAACTTGTTGTTGAAGGCTGGGGAGGGCGATGAGGCGGCGGAAGTGTGGGTGAAGTCGATCGCCGAGATGAACGAGCCGCACCGCAACCTGCAAGCCATCGACACGCTCGTCACGTCTAAACGGCAAGACTCGGCCCTGGCGATTTTGTCGCGGATGCTCGTGCAGAAGCCGGGCAACTGGGAGTTGCTGTACCGCGAAGGGGCCGTCCTTGCCGCGCAGGGGAAGAAGGACGACGCGGCGGCACGGTTCAAGGCGGTGCTCGCCCTGAAACTACCGGACGACGAACTCGGTGAGATGCTCGAACACGAGAAGAAACTGGCGTCGCAAAAGAAGGACGACAAGAAGGGGGCGAAGTCCACCCCCCCGGCCCTGCGGGTCGTCCGTGGCTCACGGCGGGCCGACATCGCCCGGCCGCCGCTGCAACGACGGATGGAGAACGTCTGGACGATCCGCACGGCCGTCGGCATCGACACGAATAACTACTACGGCGGCCAGCAGCAGCCGTTCTACACACCGAAGGACTTCGGCGAAGCCCGCATGGCCGCCCTCGGTTGGCTCTACGAACTGGCCCGCGACAAGGCCGACGGGCAGGAGAAGTTCGTCGC
>JBBQCQ010000133.1:0-8217 GCA_038318835.1 Gemmatales bacterium
GCCGTCAGATGCTCCTGCACTCCGCCAACGGCTTCGGGGCTACCGCGCTCGCCACTCTCCTTGCCGACGACAGCGCGCGAGCCGGGTCCGATCCCTTCGCGCCCAAGAAACCGCACTTCGCCCCCAAAGCGAAGTCGGTCATCGTGCTGTTCATGGACGGCGGGCCGTCACAAGTGGACACGTTCGACCCGAAGCCGGCGCTGGAGAAGTACCACGGCAAGCCGTTCCCCGCGAAGGTCGAGGCGACGCAGTTCAACAACGTCGGGAACACGCTCGCCAGCCCGTGGAAGTTCAAGCCATACGGCAAGTGCGGATTGCCCGTCAGCGACCTGTTCCCGAACGTCGCCACCTGCGCCGACGACCTCGCCGTCATCCGCTCGATGGTGTCGAACTTCTCCGAACACACCAACGCGAACTACTTCTGGCACAGCGGCCACGGCCAACAGGGGCGCCCGAGTTTCGGCTCGTGGGTGACTTACGGGTTGGGCAGCGAGTCGAAGGAGTTGCCCGGCTTCGTCGTCCTCGGCAGCGGCATGATCCCACCCGGCGGCATCGACTGCTTCGGCAATGGCTTCCTCCCCGCGTCGTACCAGGGGTCGCTGTTTCGCCCCGGCAAAGCGCCGGTCGCGGACCTCACGCCGGCCGGTTCCCAGAAAGCGAAGCTCGACCTGATTCGCAAGCTCGACGCGGCCACGAACGCCCGCCTCGGCGGCAACGACCAGGTCGAATCGGCCATCGCCAACTACGAACTCGCGGCGAAGATGCAGACGGCTGTACCCGACCTCTACGACCTGTCGAAGGAGACGAAGGACACGCATGCCCTGTACGGACTCGACAATCCGAAGACGCAGGTGTTCGGCTCGCAGTGTCTGATCGCCCGGCGGATGATGGAACGCGGCGTGCGGTTCGTGGAGTTGCTTTGCCAGAACCTCGGCCACGACCGCTGGGATCAACACGCGAACCTGAAGAAGGGCCACACCGAGAACGCGTACGCCGTGGATAGGCCAATCGCGGGCCTGCTCACCGACTTGAAGCAGCGGGGACTGTTGGACCGCACGCTCGTCCTGTGGGGCGGGGAGTTCGGCCGCACGCCGTTCGCCCAGGGCAGTGACGGCCGCGACCACAACCCGTTCGGCTTCTCGGTCTGGCTAGCCGGCGGCGGCACGAAGCCGGGCATCGTCTACGGTGCCACCGACGAGTACGGCTATCACGCCGTCGAAAACAAGGTGCCTATCCACGACCTGCACGCGACGATGCTACACCTGCTCGGCTTCGATCACACGAAACTCACGTTCCGCTTCGGCGGCCGCGACATGCGACTGACCGACGTTCACGGCGAACTCGTGAAGGGTATCCTCGCCTAACTCTTCACCTCCGGAACCTCGCCAGTCAGATTCTGTTGCTTCCGCGCGTGTCGGTGGGTGGCCTCCTCGACCGAGTGCGACTGCGTCAACTGTCCGGACTTCTTCGCGAGCTTCACCAACGTGCGGTAGTAGTTGTGGAGCATTCTCACCTCGTCTTCCGACAGGTCTTCCACGTTAATCAAGCGGTTGCTCGCCCCTTCGAGGGCCGCCACGATCTCGTTCAGTTTCAGGTGGACGGCCTTCGAGTCCTTGTTCTGCGCACGTTGAATCAAGAACACCATCAGGAACGTGACGATCGTGGTGCTGGTGTTGATGACCAGTTGCCAGGTGTCGGAGTAGTGGAAGAAAGGGCCAGTGACGAGCCACATGATGATGACCAGCGATGCCAGGCCGAAGGCCGTGGATCCGCCAGTCCAGTCGGCGGCCATCCGGGCAAATCGGGCCAGGAATGACTCGCGCTTTTTGTGATGTGTGGAGGGCGGGGGCGATTGGTCGGTCGACATGGAGACCTCGGAGAGAAAGTCCCCGGCTCACTCGCCGGGGGCCAGGGCGACGGATGATTTTTCGGTCAGGCGTTCCGCGTTCGGCGCGGGTTGCCCCAGACCCATACGCTTCGCCATCACTTGCGTCAGCTCGGCCCCGAAGAACAGGATGAGGGCCGAATAGTAAATCCATACGACGAGAGCCACGAGCGAACCAGCGGCCCCGAACGGCGAAGCCACGCCCGCCTTGCCAAGGTACAGGCCGATCAGGTACTTGCCCAACGTGAACAACCCAGCCGTGACGGCGGCTCCCAGCCAGACTTCCCGCCATCGTAGCTGAACGTCGGGGAGGAACTTGTACATCATCGCGAATAGGAGAGTCACGATCAGGAAGCTCAGGACCATGTTCGCGGCCCGCATCATGTAAGGGAGGCCCGGCAAGATTCCCGCAAGAACATTATCAAGAGCGGAGAGGGCAGTCGAGAGCACCAGCGTGACGAGCAACAGGAAGCCCACGCAGAGTACCATGCCGAAGCTCAACAGGCGGTCTTTCAAAATGCCGCGAATCCCACGGCCAGGCCGAGGTTTTACATCCCAGACGGTGTTGAGAGCATCTTGAAGTTCACCGAACACGCCCGACGCCCCCAGCAGGAGCGTGGCCACGCCAATGATTGTGGCCCAGACGCCCGACCCCGGCTTCCCGGCGTGCTCTAACATGCTCTGGATTGCTTCCGCCCCGGATTGCCCCACCATTCCCCGGAATTGCTCGACAATTCCGCCACGGGCGGCCTTCTCGCCGAACACAAAACCGGCCACGGCTACAGCGATAACCAATAGCGGGGCAAGCGACAAAATCGTGTAGTAGGCCACGGCCGCGGCCAGCCGCGGAGCCTTGTGGTCGAGCCAGTCGGTTCCGGCCTTTTTGAGGACGTCCCAGAGTACGCGCACGGTCATGGATTGGATTCCCCGGAAGATGTTGTCACCAAATGCGAAATCCGTGCCGTCGAACAACAGCCGCCGCGACAATCCCGCCCTGCGCGACCGTGGATTCGTGTTGACGCGGCGGGATGGGTCGGTTAGAACCGCCCGACCCTGACGGTTCTTCTTGGCACGGAACACTGAGAGAGCCAACGCTCGGCGGGTGGGGTACGGGGAACGGAAGCCCGACCGCCGATAGGCACAGGCAGAGGAGGCCAATCGTGAAGCGGATTTACGTGTACTTGATGGCGGTGGCCGGGCTGGCCGTCGCGGGTTATGCGGCGACGGGCCTGAAGGCTCAAGCCCCAGCGGGCGGCACGCCCGCCGCCACGACGCCGGCGGCACGAGGCACCGTCGCGGTGTTTAACGTCGCCCGCGTGATGAAGGACTTCCAACGGTGGCAGTACTTCGCCGCGACTATGAACGAAGAGCGACAGAAGAAGGGGGCGGAACTTGCAAAGCTCCGCAACCAGATTCTCGAGAAGGAAGCGGCCAGCCGGACGGAAACGGTCTCGAGCAAGAAGGCTTCGATCGAGGCCGAGATGACCGCCATGCAGCGGCAGTTCGAGGACATGGAGAAGGGCATCCGCAAGGACATCGACGACAAGTCGGCCAAGCATCTGCAAGAACTGTTCACCCAAATTCGCACGGTCGTCGAGCGGGTGTCGGAAGTGAACGGGTTCCAACTCGTGATGGCCTACCCGGACGCCCTAACCCCGGAAGAAATGCAGTCGCCGCTGTACTACGACCTGAAGCTGCGGCCGCCGGCGGCCATGCCCTTCTATGTGTCGCCGAGTATTGACATCACGAAGGTGGTCGTGCTGACGCTCAACCAGAATTTCGTGCCACCCGGCCCGATCCCGGCCCTGACGCCAGCGAGTGGCACCGCACCCGCGGCTGCCCCGACGCCTGGCGCACCGATGAAGTAACGCCGATCTCGCCCGCCGGGGCCGTCTCGGCGGGCGTCGCCCAATGCCTGCGACAACAGGATTCGCGAGCCGTGCAACTGATCGCGTACCGATATCAGCGAACGCTGGCGCGTGCGGTCGATGTGGCCGGCACCGGCTTCATCAGCGGCCAGGCGGTTCGCGCCCGTCTCCGGCCGGCCCCCGTGAACACGGGCGTGACCTTCGTCCGCAGTGACCGCCCCGGTTCGCCGCAGACGGCGGCTCTCGCGGGTAACGTCACCGACACGCGCCGCCGCACGACCATCGGCTCGGCAACCGATGGCGTTACACTCGTCGAGCATGTGCTGGCCGCGTTGGCCGGCCTTCGCGTCGATAACTGTACCATCGAACTCAACGGCCCCGAACCGCCCGGCCTCGATGGGTCGGCTGGTGGTTTCGTGGACGCCATCCGTCGGGCTGGCCTGGCGACGCAGTCTGTCCGCCGGCCGATCGTGACCGTCACGGAACCGATCATTGTCACGAAAGACGGGGCGAGCGTGGGCTTTCACCCAGCCATCGACCCCGGCCTGCGAGTGAGTTACATCCTCGATTACGGCTTCGGCTCGCCGATCCCCCGCCAGACGACCACGGTCGAAGTGACGCCCGACACGTTCGCCCGGACCCTCGCGAACTGCCGCACGTTCTTGCTGGAAAGCGAAGCGGCGGCACTGCGAGCACAAGGGATCGGTCGGAACGTGAACACCCACGATTTGCTGATCTTCGGCCCGCGGGGGTTGATCGGCAATCGCCTGCGGAGCGCGGACGAGCCGGCCCGACACAAGGTGCTCGACCTCGTCGGCGACTTGTCACTGTCGGGTTTCGATCTGGCCGGGCACGTGGTGGCGTACCGATCCGGGCACAGTTTGAACGTGGAGTTGGCGAAAGAAATTTTCGCGCGGGAGGGACTCGCGACGGCACCTGCCGTCGTGTCGTTTCCTGTGCGGCGGCGGGCCGCTTGAGGCGGCCGGCTGATACGGCGACCCGCACACGGATCGTGCGGGCCGCGGTTCGCTTGCTAAGGAAGGCAACATGACTCGCTTACGAATGGCCGTGATTGGCGTCGGCCACCTCGGTCAGCATCACGCCCGCATCCTGGCCGGCCTGCCGGACGTGGAGTTGGTTGGCGTGGTAGATGCCAGCCTGGAGCAGGCGACGGCCGTCGCGACCCGCTTACACACGACGCCCTACACGTCCTATGAACCGCTCTTGAAGGCGGTCGATGCCGTCTCGGTTGTCACCCCGACGATGCACCACCACCCGGTTGCGGCGGCATTCTTGACGGCCGGCGTGCCGGTCCTGGTCGAGAAGCCCATCTGCCGCACGCTTGCCGAAGCCGACGACCTCATCGGCCTTGCCGCGAAGGCCGGTGTGCCCCTGCAAGTCGGCCACATCGAGCGGTTCAACCCGGCCTTCGAGGAATTGAGCCGCCGGCCGATCCGCCCGAAGTTCGTCGAGGCCGAACGACACGGGCCGTTCACCGGCCGCAGTATCGACATTGGTGCCGTCCTCGACCTGATGATTCACGACATCGACTTACTCCTCGCGCTCGATGGCACGGCCGTGAAGACCGTGGAGGCCGTCGGGGCGAGCGTGTTCGGCGGTCACGAGGATATGGTGAACGCCCGCCTGACCTTCGAGAGCGGGTGCATCGCCCACATCACGGCCAGCCGCATCACGCAACGGCCGAAGCGACGCCTCCGCATCTGGGCACCCGAGGGGTACGCGGGCATCGACTTCGTCACGCGGAAACTCGTGCTCGTCCAGCAAAGCCCCGAAGTGCGGCAGTACGGGCTGCGGGCCGACAAACTCGACGCGGCCGCCCGGGCACGCCTGAAAGACGAAGTCTTCGGCCGGCACCTGCAAGTGCGGTACGTGGACGGCGACCGGAAGGGCGACCAACTCACGAACGAACTGCGGCACTTCATCGATTGTGTTCGCACCGGCCGCACGCCCCGCGTGACCGGCGAAGACGGTCGCGAGGCTCTGGCCGTGGCTGAACGTATCCTGGAAAGTCTTCGCACACACGCGTGGGAAGGCCGACCGGACGGCTCGGTCGGCCCGAACAAGATGCCCCGCCCGGCCGGCTGGTTGTTCGAGGTGCCGCGAGCCGAGGCGGCGTAATCGAACCACGAAAGACTCCACGGCCGCGAGGGTATCACCCTACGCGGCCGTTCGCATGCGAAGTGTCCTGTACAATGACTTCGCCCATTCGCCGATCACACTCACCTGGGGCGAGCGATGGAACACACCGACGATATCATGAACCTGGCCGCCGGCACGCTGGTGGACATGCAACTTCTAGCGAACGAACTGGCAGCCGAGGGCATCTCGGCCCGCACGGTCGGCGATGACCTGACGGCCGGTCTGGGCACGGCGATGCCGGGGTCGGTCGAACTCTGGGTTAGCCGGGCCGACAAGGACCGGGCCGACGCCGTCATCGCCCGCTACAACGCCACCAAGCCTGCTGTCACGGAATCCCCGTAATTTTGCTGGAGTCCCTCGATGAGTTCGCACCTGAACGCCGAAGGGCAAGACCTGCTCTTCCGGAATGCCCGCACACATTTCCACTGGTTGCCCACGCCCGTCGCGGAAGCCGAACTGCGACAACTCTACGACCTGGCCAAATTCGGGGCGACCTCCGCGAACATGTGCCCGATGCGAGTCGTGTTCGTGCAATCGAAGGAGGCGAAGGAAAAGTTGAAGCCGTGCCTGGACGCGGGGAACGTGGACAAGACGATGGCCGCCCCGGTGACAGCGATCATCGGCATGGATGTCCACTTCTTCGAGCAACTGCCGAAATTGTACCCACACGCCGACGCGAAGTCGTGGTTCAAGGACTTGCCAGAGCCGGTGCTGGAAACTATCGCACTCCGCAACTCCTCCTTGCAGGGGGCGTACTTCATGCTCGCGGCCCGTGCCATCGGCCTCGACTGCGGCCCGATGTCCGGCTTCGACAACGCGAAGGTGGACGCCACGTTTTTCGCCGGCACGACGATGAAGTCGAATTTCCTGTGCAACCTCGGCCACGGCGACGCTAGCAAACTCCACGGGCGTAGCCCGCGGTTGACGTTCGAGGAAGCCTGCCAGCTGGTGTGAGGCGACCGATGACAATATTGGTTTTCCGGCCTTAACGGCCGGTTCTGTCAGCCCAGGCCGAAGGCCTGGGTAGCGGCGATCGCAACACACCGGCCCTGAAGGGGCCGTTCATTCCGACACGTCCCCGGAATGAACGGCCGGCCCCTTCAGGGCCGAAAACATTTCCCGTTTCTATCCCAGGCCTGCGGCCTGGGCTGACAGAACCGGCCCTTCAGGCCGGAAAGAAATGCCGAGGCGAGCTCTACTGACCCATTCTTGGTTACTTCTTCCCCGCCACCACTTCCGCCTCGCGGAAGACACGCATAAGGTTGCCGCCGAGCAGCTTCTTGATCTCTTCCGGCTTGTAACCGCGGTTCAGCATCTCTTGCGTAATCACCGGGTAGGTGGACACGTCCTCCAACTGGTCGGGCAGTTTCGTGATGCCGTCATAGTCCGACCCCAACCCGACGTGGTCGATGCCGGCCAACTTGATGACGTGCTCGATGTGGTCCACAACGGTGTGTACAGTACCGTTGGGGTAGGCGTTCTCCTTTTGCCACGCGACCATGGCCTCGCGGTACTTTGATTCGTCGTCGGGGAACTTCTTCTTCAACTCGCGACCGACCTCGAACATTTTCTTCATCGCCCGTGCTCCCTCCGGCACGACGAACCCGGAGTAGAAGTTAATCATCACCACGCCGCCGTTCTGCTTCACGAGTTTCAGCACGTCGTCGGGCACGTTCCGTGGGTGGTCGGCCACGCCACGGGCGGACGAGTGCGAGAAAATGACCGGAGCCTTCGTCACCTTCAGGGTGGCCTTCATGCAGTCCGGCGAGACGTGGGAGAGATCGACGAGCATGCCCATCGCGTTCATCTCGGCAATGACTTGCTCGCCGAACGGAGACAGGCCGCCGCATTTCGGCTCGTCGGTGGCGCTATCGGCCCAGTCGAGGGATTCACTGTGCGTGAGCGTCATGTACCGCACGCCGAGACGGTAGAAGTCGCGGAGGACGCCGAGGGAACCGTCGATCGAGTGGCCGCCCTCGATGCCGATGAGCGACGCGATCTTGCCGGCCTTGCGGATGCGCTCGATGTCGGCCGTGCCGTAGGCCATCTCGAAATCGTTCGGGTATTCCTTCACCATGCGATGGATCGTGTCGATCTGTTCGAGCGTGGTCTTCACGGCCACGTTCTTCTTGGCCGTGTCCACCGGCA
Organism: Gemmatales bacterium; assembly: GCA_038318835.1. Lineage (GTDB taxonomy): Bacteria > Planctomycetota > Planctomycetia > Gemmatales > Gemmataceae > Limnoglobus. Next base: position 8,062 of record JBBQCQ010000133.1, read on the forward strand.
CGTAGGCCGACCAGAACTGTGCCCCGATGCCACCTTTCTTCAACCGAGGTAGGTCGGTGTGCAGATTCTTCTGCGGCCGCAGCAGGTCAATCTCGCGGAACGTCGCCCCGCCGTCCTTGCGCCGCAATTCCCACGGCAGGTCATTGTGCCCATCGA
>JBBQCQ010000134.1:0-8202 GCA_038318835.1 Gemmatales bacterium
GGCCCGCGTCATCGCGGTGGCCGATGCGTGCGACGCCATGATGTCCGCACGCCGGTATCGGGCCGCCCGTTCGCCGTATGAGATTGACGCCGTCTTCACGGCCGAGTCCGGTCGGCAGTTCGACCCGCAAGTGGTCCGGGCATTCATGTCTGTACGGCACGAAATCTACCCACCGATCTATCAAAAGGGCATCGGCGAATCGGCCTTCCACGCCATCGGGTCGATGGTGGACGACCTGGCAGACGGCTCCGCGATGGGCTTGCCGGTGGTGAAGCGATCGACTGATCGATAAATGCGAACCGCCCCGCTCGCGGTCGAAGACCGGGCGCGGGGCGGACACTTCTTTCCTTCAGGCGAATCAGTTCCGTGGAATCGTCGATCGGAACTCTTGCCCCGGCGGCGGCATCACTGGCGGCGGCACGAAAGCGATTCCCCCCGCCGGTTGACCCACACCCGAGATGCCAATGGGCGGCACACCGATCGGGGGTATGCCGTTCGCCCAGTTCGGCTGCGACCCGGCGGGTTGCTGGAAGCTCGCTTGCTGAACCGCGTTCGCCGGCGGTAGCCCGACGGCGGGGAACCCCTTCACGCCCGCGGGTTGTCGATTACGGGCCGCGTTCGCTTGCTGCATGAGCATCTTCGGATCGGGCACCGCCAACTGGTTCGCGGTGTGCTTCACCGTCGTCAGATTCCCCTGCGATCCCGCTCCGAACAGGTCGAGCGTCACCGTCGACTGCGGGGCGAACAGAGCATAGGTTCCCGGCTGGTCGTACCGACCCTGAATCAGAAGGCGGTTCACGTCGGTCCACTCGGTGGGCCATGGCAGGAAGAGGGCCAGACACTTGCCGAACCGTTCGTCCATGACCGTCATCTTCTTCAACGTCTCGGCATCGAAGTGCCAGACGTTCGGTTGCTGTCCGGGTTGGCCCGGCTGCCGGTCGGTGGCGTCGTTGGCCACGATCGTCAGCGAACCACCGATTTCGGCCGGCATGAACTTATCGGTGTACAGGAAGACCTGACCGACGATGCCGGGACTCATCGCCCCATTCTTGGTAGGATCGGGCAGTTGGCTCAACTTCGTCTGCCACGCCGTGACGAACTGCGTCGCCGGCGGGCCTTTCATCGTGATCGGCGAGGCCAGGGCCGTCGAGGACGGCATCGCTTCCTTCAGGGCTTCGCTGAGCTTCTCGACTCTCATCGGCTTGCTCGACACGCACCCGGTTCCCCCCGTGAGGGCGACCAGGGCCGTGGCCATCAGCGTTGCGGTAAGACGGACCATGACTTGTTCCCCTCCGTGGGCTTGAAAACGGTATCCGGGAAAAGGGCGGGCGGCTTCGTGCTACCTGCGGGTGGCTTGTCCTTTTTCGCCGGTTGAGATAGCGATTTCGCGTCGGTCGGGGCGGCGAAGATCGCCGACGCGGCCGAGGTAGTGAGCGACCGCGGTTGAACGAAGACCGGTTGTCCCGCCGACGGCTGCCACGCGGCCATCACTACTTGTTGCGGGATCTGTCCTGCGACCGGCACCCCCGTGGAAGCCGGCGGCAGCGGGAACGCGGCCGTGCCGGGGTAGGTGGTGGTCACGGTCGTGACGGTCGTCTCGCCGACCCGGTTGCCGGGCACGTCCGTCTTGCTGCTGAACGGCGGCAGCACGGTATTCGCGTCCGGTACGATGCCCGCCGGCAGCGACTGCGGGTAGGCTTCGGAACTTCCGACGCCCGGCCCGATGATGTTGCCATCCGGGACGATGCCGGCCGGTAGCGATTGCTGGATGTTCGGCGTGTACGCCCCCGGTGGCAGTGCGATCGCCTGAGTCGGCAAGCCGATGTAGCCCCCGCCGATGATCTCCGGAGTCGCATAGGGGTCCTTGCCACTGAGCACGTCGGCCCCGTAGCTGTGGACGCCTTGCACTTCCGGCAGGCACCAGTGCATCTTCCGCGTTTCCTCCGCTGTGATCCGGGCACGGTCGGCCTCGGACCGCATGATGTGCGGCGTCACGATGAAGATGATCTCCCGCCGGCTCTGGGCCTGCGTGCGGTACCGGAACGCCGACCCCACGTAGGGCAGGTCGCCGAGGAGCGGAATCTTGCTCTCCAGGCGGTTGTCGTTTCGCGTGATGAGGCCGCCGAGGATGATTGTTTCGCCGTCCGACGCCAGCACAGTCGTCTGTACCGTCTGCGTGTCGAAGGCCGTGGCTGTCTGCCCATTGCCGAGCGGGATGAGCGTCGGCGACGGGTTGGTGATCTGCGGTTCGACCCGCATCAGCACCTTGCCGTCCGGGTTGATCCGGGGCGTAACCCGGAGCGTGATGCCGATGGCCTGGTAATCGACCCCGGCGACGACCCCGGTCGTGCTCTGCGAAAGGCCAGTCGGAATTGGGTAGTTCTGGCCGACCTGGAAGAACCCGGTCTGGTTGTCGGTCAGACTCAACTGCGGATAGCTGAGCACGTCGATGCGGTTCTGTTGCTTCAACGCACGGATCAGCAGGCTGAACGTGTCGCTTGCCGCCGAGAAGACCAGCCCGCCGATGCCGAGGGTACTCGACCGGCCCACGCCGAGGTTGCCGAGACCCTGGAAGCCGACGATGCCGGGGCGGTCGGTCGCCGCGACCCCATTCCCGGCCGGCAGCGGGGCCGTGGTGTTGAAGTTGAACCCGGGATTGATCGCCCCCGGCACGCCCGTCGCCGCCGCACCGGTCGAACTCCGGGCGAACAGGATTGGACTTTGCAGGCCGACTTCGACGCCGAACTCCTGGTTGTTGCGGAGTTGCACCTCGGCAATGAGCACTTGCACGAACACCTGCTGCGGCGGTGCGTCAACCTTCTCGATGAGGCCGACGACCTCGTTGAAGTACTCCGGGCTGGCCGCGATCAGGAGCGTCTGCGACACCGGCTCGGCCTGGATGAATACCTGCCGCTGGATCTGCTGGAAGGCGGCCGCGAATTGCAGGCTCGATTCCAGCGAAATCTTCTGCTGGAGGAATGTTTGCACGGCCAACTGCACGTCGGCCGCGGCCGCATTCCGCAGCTTGTAGACCTTCGTCATCAACTGCGGGGCGACTGTGTCTTCTAGCCGGGCGATGATCGCGCGGATCGTGTCGAGGTCGCTTTGGCTGCCAGCCACGATGATGCTGTTCGTGCGGGTGTCCACCGACAACCGCAAGTCGAGCAGCGTGGCCCCTTCCGACACGGCCCCCGTGAGCGTGAGGATCGGTCGCTGCACCTGATTGGCGGACGTGCCGCCGCCCAATCCGCCCTGTCCGCCGAGCAACTGGTTGCCGCCACCCCCGCCCGCCGCGCCAGTGCGGTTCGAGCTGAACAGCGTCGTAAGCAGTTGGGCCGTGAAGGTCGCGTCGGCCTTCTTGAGCGTGAACACTTTCACGTCCGACTTCGCGGCCGAGGGAACGTCGAGTTCCTCCAGCACTTTCTCGATCAGCCGCATGGTTTTTTCGGGGGCGGCGATCATCAGCCCGTTGATCCGCGTGTCCGGCGTGATGTGAACATCTTCGAGCTGGCCGGTTTCGGTGACCTTGCCATCGGGGCTGTAGAACTGCAACGACGTGGTCTTCGTCGTCAGGCCCGTGCTCCCGCTGAGCGAGCCAGTCGCCCCGCGGTTCAGGGCATTCTGCCCACCACCGAGGCCAGCTTGCTGGCCGAACGCTCCGCCTTGCCCACCGAGACCACCCCCGCCGCCGACTCCGCCCGTTGCGAACGGCGAGGTTCCCACGCCACCGGCTCCTCCGGTGCCAGCCGCACCGATGGTGGACGCGGTCGCCGCGGTCGCCGGGTTCAGCACGCCACTGGTCAGCGACGTGATGAGAACCTGTGACACCTCGTCCGCGTAGGCGTACTTCAGCTTGAACAGCCGCAGTTCGTTCTTCGCCAGCGAGAAATTCTTCTCGATCCGTTCGATGTACTCCTCGATGTCCTTCATGTCGGCCGGGCCGGCCTGCACGAAGATCTGGTTCGAGGATACGTCGAAGCTGATGCGGATGAGGTTCGACTGAGAGTTTTCGCTCAACCCGTACCGCTGGGCGTAAAAGGTTTGCAGTTGTTGTGCGACGACCTGGGCCGGTGCCCGCTCCAGCCGGAACGACTTCGGCCGAATGAGCGGACTGTTCTCGATGTCGTACTTTTCGATCAGTTTCTCGACGGTTTCCATTCGCGCCTTCGTAGCCGCCACGAGGATCGAATTCTGTCGCGGCACGGCCAGCAGGAAGACCGACCCCTGAGTTACGACTTGCTGATTCTGGGTTTGTTGGCCACCGCCGAACGCTCCACCGAAGAGACCGCCGAGGTTGCCGCCGGCACCACCCCGCTGTTGTGGCGGCACGATGGTCGTGGCTCCGACGCCGATGTTCACGCGAGAGAACAGATTCGTCAGGAAAGTCGTGAGGCTGCCGGCGTCCTGGTTCTTGAGCGGGATGAGCTTCAACTCCACGTCGGAACCGGCGACGTTCGGGTCCTTTTTGAGGAACTCGATGAGGCGCAGAACCTTCTCGATGTCTTCCGGCTTCCCGCGAATGACGCCCACCCCCAGCCCCTCCACCGCCTGGAAGGTTACTCCTGGCGACGGGGCTTCGAGTGGCAGGTTTTGATACGGTCGAGCGGGAATTTGGCCCGGCGGCACGGCCGGCAGCATCGGCCGCACGGGCGGCACCGCGGGTTGCGGTACCGGCACCGTGGCCTGGACTTGTCGCAGGTTCGAATCGTTGAAGCCCGCGTTGGCTTCGTTTTGGTCGAGTTCCGGGTCGTAGATCGTGGACAGGGCCGAAGGGACATCCATGTCCCGGTCGTTAAAATTTTCGCGTCCTCCCCCGCCGTCCAGGGGTCTGTCGTCGGACCGCTGGCTCTGCCCACCGCGGCCCCCGCCACCGGCTCCACCGCGGCCCCCGCCGCCGGTTCCACCCCGACCACCACCTGTGCCGCCGCCACCCTGGGCACCCCCACGGCCACCGCCGCCGAAGCCTCCGGTTCCGCCGCCGAATCCACCGAAGCCTCCGGTGCCACCACCGAATCCGCCGGTTCCACCCCCGGTCCCACCGCGGTTCCCGGTCGTACCGCCAGCCCCGCGGTTCGTCGGAATCGGTTGGCCGGTCATCGCCGCGATGGCCTGTTGGAGCAGAGCCGGGTCGATGCCGTCGAGCTTGATGACCTGCACGACGTCGGTCGCCCCCTCGGCCGTCTCGTCGAGGGTCTTGACAAGCTTTTCGACTTCCTTGTAGACGGCCTCGTTGCAGTTCAGCACGAGGCTGTTGGTGCGGTCGTCCGTACCGATGGTGAGCTGGGCGGACTGTTGCGTTGTTCCGCCGGGTTGCTGGCCACCGAAGGGGAACGGCAACGCCGGCTGCTGCCCACCCCGATTGCCGCGGGAAGACTGCGTAAGGTTGGCGAAAACGTCTTTGAGTGTGGCGGCCACGGTGGCCACTTCCTGGTTCTTCAGTTGAAGAATCCAGGTCTTCATCGAACTCGTCACGTCCTGGTCAGGGTAACTGTCAATCGCATTTTCGAGCAACTTGCGGATCGTGAGCAAATCGAGCGGCGACGCCTTCACCACGATGAGCGAGTTGCTTTGCTTGTCGGCGACGACGCGAATCCGACCGGCCGACGGTGAAGCCGGGGCCGCGGCGCCGATGCCGGCGAACTGGCCGAGGAACTGGAGCGGGTTAAACCCGCCGCCGCCCCCACCCTGGCCACGACCACCGCCGCCACCCCCGCCTTGCTGCGGTTGCTGGGGGCCGTTGAACACTTCCGAAATCGCCTTTGCGGCCTCCTCGGCACTGGCATTCTTCAGGCGGAGAACATCGAACCGCGACTCATCGACGACCTTGCCCTGCGAAATAATGATGCGCGCCAGTTGCGCGGCCGTCTCGACCGCGACCGGGTCTTCGCCGGTGATGGTGATCTTGTTGCCGACCACCAGGATCGTCACCGGCTTCGCGTCGGGCTTTGCGCCGGACGGATCGACGATCTGTGCCCGCACGTACCGGGCACCCGGCGCGGTCAGGCTGCTATTCCGATCGGCCGGCTTAGGCATCGGCTCGCCGGGCTTGGGCGTCTGCGGCACCGGTTTCGACTTCGGCAGGTCTACCCCGCGGAGATCGACCGGGCGACCCGTTCGCTGAAGGGTGTCGGCCAGGAACTCGGCGACCGTGGCCGCACTCGCCCCATCGACGGTGATCGAACGGATGTTGACACCGGGCAAAGTGGAGACGCCACCCGTGGTCGGATCGACCGTGGTCTTGGCTTCCTTCACGTCTGCAATTTGGGTCGCCGTCCCTTTGACGATGATGGCCGGCGTGGGATCGGCCCGCGTGTCGAGGAATGGCCCGCTACCTGTATCCGGCACCTGCCGGCGGATGGCGTCCATGATTTCCTTCGGGTCTTTCCCGGAGGTGATCTCCAGAATCTCGGTCTTCGTCTCGGCCTTCATCTCCGATGTCTGGCCGATCTTCATCGCGACGTCGAAGTGGTCCGACACCGGGGCGAGAACCATGATCTCGTCCTTGCCCGCCACCGCCGCGATGCTCACGAGCTTCGAGTTGGCGTAATTGGCCGCCAGGACACGGGCGAGCGTTTCAGCCGTCTTGGGTGGCACGGCGTAGAACTTCAACGTCGGCTCGCTGGGCTGGTATTCCTTCTGCCCTGGCCGGCCGACGTCGAGTTCCTTCAGCAACTTCTCGGCCGTTGCCAGCTTGTCGGCGGGGCCGGTGATGATGATAGTGTTCGACCGCTCTTGCACCGCGATCTGCACCGTGCGGAACCGCGAACTCACGCTTGTGCGGTCGCGGGACGACGTGGGCGGCGGCGGCGGTTGGTTGAAACGCGGGTCGCCGTACCCACCGCCCCACGGGCTGGGCGTGGTGGCCTGCACGTCGGTGGAACTGTCTTTGAGCAGTTTCGTGAGGTTCTCGGCCGCTTCCGTCGCCCGCATGAACTTGCATTGATACGTGAGCGAGTCGCCGTGAGCGTCGTCGATCTTCTTGATGTCCTTAACGATGGTCCGGATGTTCCCGGCCGTGTCGGTGATGAGCAACTGGTTCGCGCCGATCGCCTTCACATCGCCGAACTGGCCCTTACGCTGTTTCACCTGATCGAGAATTTCGTCCGCGTTCAGGGTCTTCAGTTGGATAACGACCTGCACGATCTCGGTATAGGCCCGTGTGGCTAGATTCTCCTCGGTGATCCGCTGGATGTACGGGTCGGGGATCTTTTCGTCGGCCGGGACGATGGTGAAACTCGTCGGGTTGATCCGCAGCAGAATGTATTTCTTGTACGCCAGCGACGTGTTGATGAGGTCGATGACTTCGGGGATCGTGTACTTCTTGTCCTTGTCGGTGCGGATTGTGACCGTGCCTGTGGGCTTGTCGGTGGCGATCATCACGAGGCCGCTCTCGTGGGCGAACCACGTGAGGACTTGCTCCCACGATGCCCCATCGAACGTGAACGACACGGTCTTCTCGGGCACCGCGGCCTTCAGCGGCGCATCGGCCTTCGGCGGTTCGACCAGGTTCTTCGGCACGGGCGGCAGAACGGGAGTCGGTTTCGGCTCCTGGGCCAGCACGGGCGAGACGATGGCCGACGCCAACACGGCCGGTAGCCAGCGGCGGAGTTTCCACACGGGAACACGGCTGAAAGTCCGCGCGAGATGCAGACGCATAGAGAATTCCCCCCAACGTGTCACACGGTGCGGCTTCCTGCCCCCAAAAATCGGCGTGTCCCCCGACACCCGATTCCGTCCGCGGCCCGTGGATTCGGGCAGTGCTGTATCCTAAGCGTACTCGCTTCGCAATCACGAATGGGATGTTCGCGGGAATTTTTAATCAGAATGAGAGTTTCAGGAGTACCGCCTCTTCGCCCACAAACGCAAGTGGGGCAAGCCCCGCGGCTTGCCCCACTTGTTCACCATGGTCAAAGTTCAGTTCTGAAGCCCCCGTGGCAGCGGGGCCAACTCCGAGATGGGGATGGGGGCGATGGGGGCGGTGGTCGCCTTCTTCACCAACTCCTGACCCTCGGCCGTGGAGACCGGCTTGAGCGAGGCCAGCGTTTGCCCGATCCGCCACAAGAAGAATACTTCCGTGGTCGTGGGCTTCGTCATGCCGACGCCACCGAGGAGGCCCGACAGAGCCATCTGTTCCTTCGTGGCCTTCACTGGCGTCTTATCCTTGCCGACTTGCGGCCGTGGCGCGGGCTTTTTCGGGTCCAC
>JBBQCQ010000135.1:0-8089 GCA_038318835.1 Gemmatales bacterium
AGCCACCTGATGCCGTATCTGGAGAACAACCGGGCCGCCCTGCAAAGCCCGGCCAAGTCGCCGGGCAAGGTTCAACTCACCTACGACGGCCTCAGCGGCGGGTACGGGTACAACTACTGGACCCTCGCCCCAGACGGCCCCGCGCCGAGTTTCACCCTCACGGGCCAGTGGCGGAAGGTGACGCTGCCGCAGATCGCGAGTACCAGCCGCACCATCGCTTTCGTGAACGCGGTCCTCGCCAGCGATGCCACGCCGGAACTCTCCGAGATTCCGTACAGCTATCCGCCGTCGGCGAAGCGGCCGACGGTCCACTATCGGCAGACCGGCCGCGTGGCCCACCTGGGCTTCGTGGATGGCCATGTGGAGACCAGCACGGAAGGCACCCGCAACCCGCCCGCCCCAACCGACTCCGCCGCCCTCCAGGCCATCCGCGACCGCGAGAACGTCTTCGACTACGGCACCACCGATGAGTTGTGGGGGAAGCCGTGAAAGGACCGGCGGCGGCAGGCCTATAACGAGTGTCAGATCCATATCCCACTGAGGCTCCCCCATGCCGCCGATCCACGCTTACGCCGCCACGAAGCCGAAGGGCGAACTCGCCCCGTTCGAGTACGACCCCGGCCCGCTCGGCTCGGAGCAGGTCGAAATCCAAGTTTCGCACTGCGGCATCTGCCACTCCGACCTGGCCATGCTCGACAGCGAGTGGGGGCCAACGCAATACCCACTCGTGCCCGGCCACGAGGTCATCGGAACCATCGCCGCGGTCGGCGACCACGTGACGAATTTGAAGGTCGGCCAGCGGGTCGGCCTCGGCTGGTACAGCGGGTGCTGCATGCATTGCCGGCAATGCATGGGGGGCGACCACAACCTTTGCACGAAGGCCGAGGCCACCATCTGGGGCCGCCACGGCGGGTTCGCCGACCGTGTGCGGTGCCAGCAGGAGTGGGCCGTGCCGCTGCCCGACGGCCTCGATCCGGCCACGGCCGGCCCGCTGTTCTGCGGCGGCGTGACAGTCTTCAACCCCATCGTACAGTTCGACGTCCGACCCACGCACAAGGTCGGCGTCGTCGGCATCGGCGGTCTCGGCCACCTCGCGTTGCAGTTCCTCAACAAGTGGGGCTGCGAAGTGACGGCCTTCAGTTCGTCGGCCAGCAAGACCGACGAGGCGAAGCAACTCGGCGCACACCACGTCGTGAACAGCCGCGACGACGCTGCGATGGCGAAGCTGGCCGGCACGTTCGACTTCATCCTGGTGACGGTGAACGTGGCCCTGAACTGGCCGGCGTACTTCGCCGCCCTCGCGCCGAAAGGCCGGCTGCACCTCGTCGGCGCGGTCGGTGAGCCGATCCCGGTAGTGGCATTCCCGATGATTCTCGGCCAGAAGTCGCTGTCCGGCTCGCCGCTCGGCAGCCCCGTGACGACCGCGACGATGCTCGACTTCTGCGGCCGCCACGCCATCGCCCCGGTGACGGAGTTCTACCCGATGTCGAAAGTGAACGACGCGATCGAACACCTGCGATCCGGCAAAGCCCGGTACCGGATCGTGCTGACGGCCGACGCCACGGCGTAACTGGCGTGAGATCGGCTTTTCATGATCGGCACCAGCCCCAGTTTGAACGCCGTCCGCCGGGCCGTGGCCCTGGTCGCCCCGACGGACGCCACGGTGCTCGTGCTCGGCGAAACCGGCACCGGGAAGGAACTCGTTGCCACTGCCTTGCACGAGCAGAGCGTGCGGCGGTCGCACGCCTTCGTGCCGGTCAGTTGTGTGGCCCTTGCACCGGGGCTGATGACGAGCGAACTCTTCGGCCATGAGGCCGGGGCGTTCACCGGCGCGACGAAGCGGCGGACGGGCCGGTTCGAGCAGGCGCAGGGCGGTACGCTGTTCCTGGACGAAGTCGGTGAGATGCCGGCGGACGCGCAAGCGATGCTCTTGCGCGTGCTGCAAGAGCGGGTGATCGAGCGGGTCGGCGGCGACGCGGTGCCGATCGACGTGCGAATCGTGGCCGCGACGAACCGCGATCTATCCGCGGAGGTGAAAGCCGGCCGGTTCCGGGCCGACCTGTTCTATCGGCTGAACGTCTTCCCCATCGCCCTGCCGCCGTTGCGGGACCGCCGCGAAGACGTGCCCGCTTTGACCGAACACTTCCTGGCCGCAGCCGCGAAACGCTACGGCCGGTCGGTGGCCCGCATTCCGCCGACCACGCTCCGCCGGTTGGCGGCGCACGACTGGCCCGGCAACGTCCGCGAGTTGCAGAACGTCATCGACCGCGGCGTGATCGTCAGCGAGGGGGCCGACCTGGCCATCGACCCTGCCTGGCTGGTCGGGGCGTCCGTCGCGGAGACGGCACAAACGTGGGCCGCCCAGGAGCGGCAGCGCATCCTCGACGCGCTGCGGGCGGCCGATGGCCGCGTGTATGGCCCCGGCGGGGCGGCCCACCGCCTCGGCCTCAACCCGACGACGCTGTACGGCAAGATGAAGAAGCACCACGTCTGCAAAACCGCCGCCGGCTGGGAATGACCGTCGGCCGTCACCCGTCCGCATTTCGTCATCGCCTTGGTAGAGGACGGCTCGATTTTCAGGCGTTTCTGTCCGGCACATCAAATGCAATTCCTCCCACGCCAAGCCGCAAAGAAGAGAAGGTGAGAGAAGAGAGGAAGGAACAGATTTCATTTTCTTTAATTCCGACGAACTCTCTCCGTTTTCTCTCTTGTCTTCTTTGCGTCTTGGCGGCTTGGCGTGAGACTCTTCTTTCCCCTCAAGGTGCCGTGATGGCCTATGTCGTGACCGAACCGTGCGTGAACTGCAAGTACACCGACTGCGTCGTCGTCTGCCCGTGCGAGTGCTTTTACGGCGACGACACGATGCTGTACATCGATGCCGACGACTGCATCGACTGCGGTGCGTGTCAGCCGGAGTGCCCGGTTGACGCGATCCACTACGATACCGAAGTTCCCTTGATGTGGGACCGGTACATTCAACTGAACCTCGACCGCGTGAAAGTGCTCAAGCCGCTCGGCGCGAAGGTAACGGAGAAGGTGCCGCGGTGATGACGGTCAGTCACGGACACCTTCTCACCCCTCTCCCACAAGGGGGGAGGGAACAAGGCCAAGACTCGCCCGCAACCCTTCGCGATAGCTCGGATACTGTGGCGCGAAACCGAGTTCGGCCTTCGCCTTCGCGTTGCTCACGCGGCGGTTCGCCACCACGGTCGGCGTTACCGCCGACTGGAAAGCGGCCGGCGGGGCTTCCAGCAGTTCGGCCGAGAGCGTGTAGAAGTCGCGCCGCCGCACAGGTTCGCCATCAGCGATCTGGTACACCTCGCCCGGCCGGCCGTGCTCCTGAGCCGCGAGCACCGCCGACACGCCGTCGTCTACGTGAATCAGATTCAGCCACTTGTCGGCGTCGCCGATCAGCGGTTCGCCGTTGAGCAACGCCTGCCGTCGCAGCACGCGGTCGGGGCCGTAGATGCCGGCGAAGCGGAGGATGATCGCGTCGGGCCGTAGCCGTCGCACCGTTTGCTCGGCCTCCAGCACCACGCGGCCGGACGGTTCGAGCGGGTCGGTGGGGCTGGCTTCCGTCACCCATTCGCCGGTAGTGTGGCCGTAGACGCTCGTGCTGCTCACGAACAGGAACGGCCCAGTGCAGCGAACCGCGTGCAGAGCGTTCGCCAGGCCGTTCACGTACACGTCGCGCATCGAGTGGCCGGCCGTGCGGTCGAAGCCGATGGCGTACAACACCGCACTTGCTTCCGGCAGATGGGACAGGCTCGCGGGGTCGAGAACGTCGCCGAGAATCGGCTCGATGCCGGCGACGGACAACTCGGCGGCCCGGCCGCGGGTGAGTGCGGCAACGCGACGACCACACGATTGCCACGCAGCGGCTATACGACGGCCGAGGTAGCCGCAGCCGAAGACGAGGACGGTAACATTGGAATCGGCGGGGGGTGACACGGTCGCCTCCGGTTATAAATCACGAGAGTAGGATTGATTCCGACCGCGGACGATTGGACTCCGACGGCCGATACGAGGTTTGGATTTCTTATGGGTGATTCCACCCCGCCCGCCACGTCCCCGAATTTGTTACCATCGCTCCCGGTCGTCGGCACTCGCTGGCCGGTGCGACTGGCGTGGTACGGCCTCGTCGCGGTTGTTTGCTTCCTGCTGCCGCTCGTCGGCTACCGGATGGACGTGAACACCTTCACGGCCCCGCTGTTGTACGACGAAGACGCGCTGCTGATTTTGCCGATGGTGAAGTCCACGATCGAAACCGGCACGCACTGGCACAACGACCGCCTCGGCGCGCCGGGTGTGCAGGAGATGTACGACTTCCCGGTGATCGACCATCTGCACTTCGCCCTCATCTGGCTGCTGGGCCGGTTCACCTCCGACGCCGTCGTGGTGTTCAACCTGTACTATCTGCTTGGGTATCCGCTGGCCGGGCTGGCGATGATGGCCGTGCTGCGGCACTTCGGGCTGTCGTTCTTCGCGGCGTCGGCCGGCGGTGTGCTGTTCGCCGTGCAGCCATATCACTTCTACCGCGGCGAGTGCCACTACTTTCTTTCGGCGTACTTCGTCATCCCGGTTACGTCGATGGTCATCCTGTGGGTGGCCCGCGGCCGACTGCCGGGCTTCCCCCTGCGGGCCGACGGACGACGGCGAGTGTGCCTGTGGGACCGCGACACGCTGCTCGCCGTGCTCATCGGCATCGTGACGGCGTCGGCCGGGGCGTACTATGCGTTCTTCGGGGCCGGCATCATGCTCGGGGCCGGGCTGTACGGGTGGGTGGCCCTGAAGACATGGCGAGCGATGGCGTCGGCGATCTTGATGATCGGCGTGATCGTCGCCGCCGGGGTGGCCAATCACGCCCCGCAGTATCTCTTCCAGGCGAAGTACGGCAAGCACACCTACCCGACCGAACGATATTCGGAAGAGGCCGAGCACTACGGGCTGAAGCTCACGCAGTTGCTGATGCCGATCGACGATCATCGCATCCGGTTCCTGTCGGAAATCAAGTCGAGCTACAACAGCTTCGACCGCCCCGTGCAGGCGATCACCGAGCGGTACGGCCTCGGCCTTCTGGGGGCGTGCGGCCTGTTGATCCTGCTCGTGCGGCTGGTGCTGCCACTGCGGCGGACCTCGCCCTACGCGGAACTCACCGCGATCACCGGCGTGACCCTGCTCATCGGCACCGTAGGCGGACTGGGGGCGATCTTCAACCACCTCGTGACGCCGCAGGTGCGGTGCTACAACCGCATCGCCATCTACATCGCGTTCTTCGCCCTGTACGCGATTCTGTACGTCCTCGATGGCGGCATCGGGCAGGCCGCGACGTGGCTCGCACGCCGGTGGCCCCGATGGGCGGTCGTCGCGGCCACGGCGCTCGCGTGGCTCGCCCTCACCGTGGTCGGCGTACTCGATCAGACGCCGGTCGTCTGGGGGGACGAACTCGAAGCGAAGCTCGTGACCGACCAACAGAACCGCTTCCGCACCGACGCGGTGTTCTTCCACGAGATCGAGGCGACGCTGAACCCGGACGGGGCCACGCCGGGGGCGATGGTGTTCCAACTGCCCTACGTCCGCTGGCCGGAGTCGGCCCCGCTGCGAAATCTGGCGTCTTACGAGCACGCCCGCGGGTATGTTCACACGAACAGCCTGCGGTGGAGCTTCGGGTGCATGAAGGGCCGGGAGACCGACGAGTGGGCGCGGCACGTCTCGATCTTGCCGACCGAACAACTGCTGGAACACGTCGTGGCGGCCGGGTTCGACGGGCTAATGCTGGACACACGGGGCTATCCGCCGGCGAAGGCGGCACAACTGGAAAAGCAGATCGCCCAGGTACTCGGCGACGTGACGCGGGTGACGCACCCGCACAAAGACCAACTCTTCTTCGACCTGCGGAAGTACCGCAACTGGTTGCAGAACCACTACGGCTCGGGGTGGGAGGCCCTGTGCGACCGCGAGTTGCAGCGGGTTCGCGTGCTGTGGCTGAACGGCTTCTCGAGCTTCAAAGATTCCGGGTACGAGTGGCAGCACCGCTGGTGTCGGCCGAAGGGGCTGGCCGTGTTCGTCAACCCGACGAACGAGACGAAGACCATCACGGCGCAGTTCTACATCCGCACGATGACAAAGCTGCCCGGCATGTTGTCGATCCGCGGCGGCGACCTGTGGACGGAAGACCTGAGTATCGACCCCGACACGCCGATGCTGACGCGAACGTTCGTGATCCCGCCGGGCCGACACAGCGTCCACTTCTCGTTCGCCGTGCCGGAGAGCTACACGCCACACGACGGCCGATGGCTGGTGTTCTATTTCTCGGGCCTGCGGTTGGAATAGTCCCGACCTCAGTCCTTTTTCTTCGGGGCCGGCTTGTCGCGCAGGGGCCAATCGGGATGGTCCTCGTGGGCGCTGGCCATGAGCTTCGTGGCCCGTGCAACAAGGTCCGGTTGCTTCGCGGCGAGGTTCACCTTCTCTGCGGTGTCGGTCTTCAAGTCGTACAGTTCGACGGCCGCCGAAGGGCCAGCCCGGACCGCCTTCCAGTCGCCGAAACGGATCGCCTGGAGGCTCGGCCCGGATTCGTGAAGTTCCCAGTAGAAGTACTCGCGGGGCGGGGCCGCGCCACCCTTCAGGAGCGGCAAGATCGAAAGCCCGTCGGTCTTCACCGCGGCCGGCAGCGTCGCGCCGATCATCTCGGCACAGGTCGGCAGGAAGTCCCAGAAGGCCCACGGTTCGTCGCTCACTCGCCCGGCCGGCACCACGCCAGGCCACCGCGCGAGGCACGCTTGCCGCAGCCCGCCCTCGTATAGCGACCGCTTGAACCCGCGGAGCTTCCCGCCCATCGTCTGGTCGAACAGCTTGCCGATCTCCGAGTTCGGGGCGAACGACGAACCGTTGTCGCCGACCACGATGACCAGCGTCTTTTCGTCGAGGTGCAACTCCTTCAATGTCGTCAGCAGTCGGCCGATGTCCGAATCGAGGCGGGTGACCATCGCGGCGTAGTTCTTCTGTACGTCGGTCCACGGCTCGTCGCGGTAGAGGCCTTGCGAGTCAATCTCGTACCGCGCGTGCGGCAGGGTGAGCGAGTAAAAGAGGAAGAACGGCTTCGCCTTGTTCGCCGTCACCCACGCCACCGTTTCGTCGGCGATGAGGTTCTGGGCGTAAGTCTTCCCCACCGTCAGGCCGTCGTTGCCCGGCAGGTCGAATCGCTTATCGTCGCGGTACAGGTACGTGGGGAAGTAACTGTGCGCGTGCCGCTGGCAGTTGTAACCGAAGAAGTGATCGAACCCGACCTTGAGCGGGCTGCCGGGCGTGTCGAACAGACCCATCCCCCACTTGCCCATGCACGCGGTGGCGTACCCGTTCTCGCGGAAGAGTTGCGCGACCGTGTACGTGCCGGCCGGGAGCGGCTTCTGCCCTTCGGGCTGAATCTCGCGGTTCGCCCGGATGGGGCTGTGCCCGGTGTGCTGGCCGATCATCAGGGACGTCCGCGAGGGGGCGCAGACGGTCGTGCCGCAGTACGTCTGGGCGAACCGCGTCCCTTCCTTCGCCATCGCGTCCAGGTGCGGCGTCTTGATCCGCTTCTGGCCGTAGCACCCGACGTCCCCTTGTGCCAGGTCGTCGGACAGCACGAAGATCACGTTCGGTTTCGCGGGCAGGTCTGCCGCCACCACGGGCGACGCTCCCACACAGGCGATAAACGCGAGAAGGCCGAAGCGGGTCATGGCAGTGCGCTCGTGGTTCGGGAGGGTCCATCGGGGGCGGCGTCATTGTACGCCGGCAGGGCTGGACCCGCCCGGACACCATCCGCCCCCGTCGGCCCAAAGAAGCACCGCGATTAACCCACGAACACGCCGCCCAGCAACTCGGCCGTGACATCGGTCCCGAAGAGTTCGTCCGGCTGGCCGGCCGGCGTGAGAGCCGACCCGGCGTAAGCCGTCACCCGGCCGGGGGTGCCCGGCCCGCTGCCCGTCACGAGGTCGGCGCGGTTGTCGCCGTCCAGGTTCTTGACCGCCAGGCGGACGCCGCCACGGTTGGTCGGATCGCCCGCGAAGAAGTTCGCCAGGACCGATGCCACCTCGCCGCCGGCTTTCAG